>JBAVZT010000078.1:0-4903 GCA_049588955.1 Rhodanobacteraceae bacterium
CACCGTCAACGCGGCACTGCGCCAACTCGGCTACGACAAGGCCGCGATGACCGCCACGGCTTCCGCGCGCTCGCATCGACGCGCTTGAATGAGATGGGCTGGGCGCCGGACGTGATCGAGTGTCAGTTGGCGCACGCCGAGCGCAACAAGGTTCGAGCCGTGTACAACCGCGTGGCCTATCTCACCGAGCGCCGCAAGATGATGCAGGCATGGTCCGACTATCCGGACGTGCTGAAAGCTGGCGACAACGTGACACCGATCAAGCGCAAGGTAGTCTGAATCGTCCGCCACAGTCCGCTTGCGTCCGGTAACGTGTAACGCTACGCTATACGCATGGTCCGATCCTTCCGGCACCAGGGAATCGAGACTTTTTTCCTTACCGGCAAGGCATCGGGCATACAGGCCAAGCACGGCAAGCGCCTGCGGCTGCAACTTGGCGGTTGGACGTGGCCGGCGGACCGCGCGACATGAATGCACGCGGCTGGCGGTTACACCCACTGAAAGGCCAGCTTGCCGACCATTGGGCCGTCTGGGTGGACAGCCATTGGCGGCTGACCTTCGCGTTCGACGATGACGATGCCGTGCTGGTCGATTATCAGGACTACCACTAGAGGGCAACACGATGGCTGCCATGCACAATCCCCCCCATCCCGGCGAAGTGCTGCGCGAATGGTTGGACGGCATTACGGTCACTGAGGCTGCTGCACGACTCGGCGTGACGCGCGTCGCGCTGTCACGTGTGCTCAACGGCACGGCCGGCATCAGTCCGGACATGGACCTGCGCCTTGCCAAGGCGCTCGACACCACGCCGGGAAGCTGGTACGCGATGCAGGGCAACTACGACATGTGGCAGGCGCAGCGACGTTTCCGCGCCAAGGTGCGCCGGATCAACGCAGTAGGTGCGGCGGGGTGAATCCGAACCGCTACGCTGACAACGCGACACCGATCAAGCGCAAGGCCGGATGAGTACACGCAAGCCACCACGAAACGCCGTCCCCGAGCACGTACCGCAAGGCATCGCGTCCACGCCTGACCCTGACGATGTGGTGAGGCTGCTTCACCCGTGTAGCCGCTGACATTCGGAGCAACCGGCCTGATGAAATCGGGCCCCACCGTGCAACCGGCAATCAGCAGCGTCGCCAGCGCCGCGATGGTATTTCGCAAGCGCCATGCCGATGACACGGCACGCAACAAAGTAACCATTCGCGCGTGTCGGGTTGTCTTGATCCCTGCGAGCACACTGGCCCAAATCGCGATCCTGCGCGCCCAGCTTCAAGGGAACGGTCAGCCAGTAACGATATATCGTATCAATCAGCCTTGGAAGTCCTGCCGAAAGTGATGGCTTGCACCATGGCGTTCGTCGGATACGGGCTTCGAAGAAATGGGCACCCTGTGTCGCAAACGGCGAGACTGTGCCATGCATAAATCGATCGTCGAAATCACGCGCGGGCAGGCCCGTCTCTGCCTGAATGTTCAGTATCTTGCCAACGCAACCGGAGTATCCGATTGAAGATCGTCAAACGTGTTGTCACCGGCGGACGCAACGAAGATCGCGCAGCGCACTGTCGAACCGCGAACGGCGCAGTGTTGGTCGTCGCCGACGGAGCGGGCAATTCGGGACTTGGCGCTCGCGCCGCCGAGACAGTCGTCGCAATGGCCGGCAGACCGGAAGCCGCGTCCTTGAACCCAAGCGAACTGCTCGCCGAGATCGATCGGTCGATCGCCGCGGATTCCACCGCCGGCGAAGCCACTGGCGTCGTGGTGATCCTCCACGATCGATCCCTCCATGGCGCCAGCGTCGGTGATTCGGGCGCGTGGCTTCTCGCCCGCGATGACATCACCGACCTTACGCAGCGTCAGGCTCGCAAGCCGCTGCTCGGTTCGGGGATGACGCAGCCGGTGGGTTTCGGTCCGATCGGCTTGACTGGCCGTCTGTTGATGGCGACCGACGGGTTGTTCAAGTACGTCGCGCACCACAAGCTCGAGGAACTCGCTCTGCATACAGACATCGAGCACGCCGCTGATGCGCTTTGTGATGCTGCGCGCCTCGCAAATGGCGAGTTACCCGACGACATCGGGTTGCTGCTGGTCGATGTGCAGACGTGATGCAGAGCATGCACGAAGTGCGCTTTGGATGGCTGCAACGGGGACCGCGTGACGTGCAAGCGCATCGGAATTGCGCGCCTCAACGCGGCTCAGGTGTCGCACCTGCAATCGGCGGATATACCAGACTGCGCAATGACTGCTGGACGATCGCCTCGGCACGATGGCGCTCCGGCCAGTACACGAATACGCAATCGCTGCTCGTGCCGAGCGGCAAGGGTTGTTCCGGCAGGCCCACACTGAACCGCAATCCGAACGACTTTCGCACTGAAATCGAACAGGCCGCGTTCGGGCCGAACAACCTCGTTCCCGGCAACGACCTGAGTCCTGACAAGATGCTGCTCGGACGCGGGTTTGCCCATGCCAATGCGCATTGCGCTTGGCTCGGCGTCAACTACAGGCAGATCCCGGTGAACAGCCGCAGGCTCCCGTACCCAGCTACAGCAAGGAAGGAGCCATGGTGTGCAGAACGTCCCCGATACGGTATGCGCGCCGAACTCCTACGGCGGCCGAAAGCCGATCCATCGCTTGCCGACGAGGCCGGGCTGTGGCACGCGACCGGCGACATGGTGGGCAAGGCCGGCACCTTGCGCGCCGAGGACGACGACTTCGGCCAGCCCGGCACCATGGTGCTCGAATTACTGGACGACGCCGCGCGCTCGCGCCTGGTCAGCAACATCGTCGGACACCTCCGGGACGGTGTCTCCGGGAAAGTGCTGGCGCGTGCCCTCGATTACGGGCGCAACGTCGACAAGGACCTCGGCGAGCCCGTCGGCAAGGGAGTCCGGGCGATACTCGATCCGCCGACACGGGCCGGGCCGATCAGCGCCGCGTCTCAGTCTCAGCGCAGCTCACGGTTCGCCGTTGCCGTTGGTCCCGCTCACATCGTCGGGACCGAGGCCCGCCGATTCGATGCGCTCGACTTCCGCGTCGGTCTGCTCGTCGTCCGCACGCTCGACCAGTTTCGGGTTCAGCGATTTCGCCGCCTTCGCGCCGAGCGCAAGCAGCATCTCGGCCTGACGCATCAGGTTGCCACGTCCGCTGCTGAGTTTGCCGAAGGCCATGTCGAACGCGCGCCGCGCGCCGTCCAGACTCACGCGCAACGATTCCATGTCCTCGACGAAGCCGACGAATTTGTCGTAGAGCGCGCCGGCCCGTTGTGCGATGTCCTGCGCATTGCGGTTGCGCTTCTCGTACTGCCAGACGCTCGCGACCGCGCGCAGCGTGGCCAGCAACGTCGATGACGTCGTGATCATGACGCGCCGGTCGAGGGCAAATCCGATCAATGTGTCGTCGGCGCGCACCGCCTCGAAAAACGCCGCCTCGACGGGCACGAACATCATCACGAAATCCTGCGTGTCGATTCCGGGCAGATCGGCATAGCGACGCGCGGAAAGTTCCTTGACGTGGCCACGCATCGATTCGACATGCCGCCGCAGAAACTGCGCACGCTCGGCGTCGGCCGCTCCACAACAACGCTCGTAGGCGGTCAACGACACCTTGGCGTCGATGATCAGATCGCGCCCTTCCGGCAGATGCAGCAGCACGTCCGGCCGCGGACGGCCGCCGTCGCTGTCATGCAGCGCCTGCTGGATGTCGTACTCGCGGCCTTTCTGCAAACCGGACGCTTCGAGCAGACGCTCGAGAATCAACTCGCCCCAGGCGCCTTGCACCCCGGCTTCGCCCTTGAGTGCGCGCGTCAGGTTCAGCGCATCGTCGCTGATGCGCTGATTGATGTTTTTCAGCGTATCGATCTCATGCTTGAGCAAGCCGCGCTCGCGGCTCTCCTTGTCGTAGACCTCGTCGACGCGCTTGCGAAAATCACCGAGCTGTTCGCGCAACGGATTGATCAGCTGATCGATCGTGCTGCGGTTATGCTCGGTGAAACGCTTGGACTTGTCCTCGAGGATCTCGCCGGCCAGCGTCTTGAAACTGTCGGCGAACTGCTCGCGCACCTGACCGAGCAGTGCGATCTTTTCCTGCGTCGCGGCATGCTGCTCGTTGAGCCGGGTACCGAGCGCCGTCGCCTGCTGCTCGGCGCGCTGACACGCTTCGCGCCAGCGAACTGCGTCCGCACGGGCGTCGGCAAGATCGCCTTCGAGCGAACCGATTCGGTCGAGCCGCCCGGACAGGTTGGCACCCTCGGCGCTCAGTTCGATGATGCGCGTGCGCATCGCGGTCAGTTCCACGGCGCTCGCTTGCGCCGCCTGGCTGGCGCGATCGAGTTCCCGCTGCGCGTTGTCGCGCCCGGCGATCAGTTCGGCGACTTCGGCATCGCGTTCGGCCCGACCCGCCCTGCGCTCCCGATCGTGCCGCCTGTGAACGAGCAGAAAAACCAGCCACCCGCCGATCGCAAGCCCGGCGAGTGCGGCAAGCACAATCGACAGCACGGGATCGGCAATGACAAGGGCGCGGATCGGCATCGACGGCCATTGTGACAGCGGCGCGTCTCAGATGCAGCGACGCGCGCCGCATCCGTCCGAAACCTCGCTGCGGCAGCAATCAGTCCATGCTTACGGTTTGGCGTTGTAGCCGGCGCACCACCCCTTGACGTTGGTGGCCTTGCCCGGGAACAACTGGCACGGCCCCCAGACATCGCCCGGCTTGCCCTGGAAAAAACGACAGTTGCCGCAGGCCTGTCCAGCCTTGTATTGCGGATACCTGGACTTGTCGACCCGACTGACATTGTCCTTGTATCCGAGCGCGGCCGCGGTAGGATCGGATTCCTTGATGTGGGGCAGGTCGGCCGCGCGGGCGAGTCTCGACGCCAGAACGGACGCACGCGGCGCAGCGACAGCAC
>JBAVZT010000079.1:0-2993 GCA_049588955.1 Rhodanobacteraceae bacterium
GGCGCACACTGGCTGCGATCGGCAGGTGATCGGATACCGGATGCGGCAGAGTCCACAGACGCTCGACCTCCAGGGTGCGCGATACCAGGATGTGATCGAGCGCGCGTCGCGGGCGCCAGCTCGGGAAGGTAGCCGGTGAGTCTGCTGGCGGCGTCAGCGAGGTGCGTGCGTACAACGCGCGCAATTCGCTGCTGTCGGGGGTCGTGTTCAAGTCGCCCATCAGCACGACGTTTGCGTGATCGCCGATCAGCTCGGCCACGAAATCGAGTTGCCGCAGGCGCGCGCTCGGTCCGAGCGACAGGTGCGCGACAACCACGATCAATGCATCCTCGCCGGTGCCGAAGCGCGACCACAGCGCGCCGCGCCCCGGAATCCGCCCGGGCAACGGATAATCGAGCACTTCGTCGGGTGCCAGGCGCGCAAGCAGTCCATTACTCGAACTGGCCAATCGCGATACGCGCCGGTTCGGCTGATGGCTCCAGAACGGAAAGCCTGCCATTTCGGCGAGGTATTGGGTCTGGTTGGTGAAACCGGAGCGCAGGCTGCCGGCATCGGCCTCCTGAAGTGCGACCATGTCGAACTCACTGATGACGGCGGCGAGGCCGTCGAGATTGGCGCGCTTGCCGGTCGGCAACACATGTTTCCAGCTGTGCGTCACGTAGTCCCGATAACCGCGCATGCGGCCACCGGCAAGGATGTTGCAGCTCAACAATCGCAGGCGGCAGGTATCCGCGGCCGTCGATGGCGCGACGTCTTGCGCCGACGGCAAGGCGCTGTCGTCCTTGTTCATTTTCGGCACACGCCGCGGCCGATGCCCGGGCGGTAGGCGCAGCAAACACGCGAAGGCCGCCCGCAGGCGGCCTTCAATGGGTTCCCGCGGAAGACGTCATTTCGTATGGCTGGATTGCGTCGCGTCATGTTCCTTCCGGACCAGCCAGTCGACCAGCTCGATCAATTGCGGATAGCCGCCGGCGGACTGTCCGGTAACCAGGTACTTGCCGTTGACGACAATGCTCGGCGTGCCGCGCACGCCGTAGGCCTTGACCATCCGCTCCGCGCGCATGAGCTTGCTGTTGACTTCGAACGAGTTCGACGCCGCGATGAATTTCTTCGGATCGACACCGTGCTTGGCATAAAAAGTCGACAGATCCTCGATCGTGCGCAGCGGTTCGTGATCGCGGTGCAAGGCATCGAACAAGGCTTGATGGGTTTTCTTCGCGACCCCGAGCGATTGCGCGGTGTAATAGGCACGTGCGAACGGTTCCCACGAGGCATTGAACACCGCCGGCATGTTGCCGAATTCGGCATACGGCGGCAGGCTCGCCTTGAGCTCGTCCGCATACGGCTGGAAATGCGCGCAGTGCGGACAGGCGTAGGAAAAGATCTCGAGCACCTCGATCTTGTCGCCGGTCGCGGTCGGCTGCGGCGGATCGATCAGCGTGTAGTTGGTGCCGGCCTGCCATCGCTGCGCCGGTGCCGTCGCATTGAAGCCCTGCGCGTTTGCAATTCCCGCACAGGCGAGTGCGGCCAACAGGATCGAAACGGATCGAAGCATTCGGGTTTCCTCAACAAGTCGGTGTGATCACGCAGCCGATCGCCGACGGCGATTGCACGCAGGCTCAGGGCGCAGCGCCTTCCTTCGCGATCAGATAGCGCACCAGGGGTTCGACCTTGTCCCAGCCTCCTGCGGACTGTCCGGTCAGGCGATACTTGCCGTTGATGATCAAAGTCGGCGTGGAGTCGACACCACAGGCCTTGATCTTCGCGTCGGCCTGTTTCATCTTGGTGTTGACCGCGAACGAATTGGCGGTGGCAACGAAATCCGCCGGTTTGACTCCGAACCTGGAAAAGAAGTTCGCGATATCCTCGATGGTCGGCAGCGGATTGACCAGTTGATGTGTGACCGGGTCCGTGGTTTTGAGCGTACCGTTGGTCCAGACCGCGTCGAACAGCGCATCGTGGCTCTGGTCGGTCAGCCCGAGCGCCTGCGCGGTGAAAAACGCGCGCTGGAACACCGGCCAGTCCTCATCCGAACGGAAAGAGGCCGGCAGGTAGCGCATCTCGGCATTGGCAGGCAGGTCCGACTTGATCTTGTCGGCGATCGAGTGAAACTGGTCACAGGCCGGACAAGCGTAGGAGAACACCTCGAGCACTTCGATCTTGTCGCCGGTCGGTTGCGCCGGCTCGACCATGAAGTAGTTCTTGCCGACCTTCCAGGGTTCGTCTGCGGCGTGCGCGACGAGCGCGAAAGCGAATCCGAACAGCAGGACACAGAAGTTTTTCAGCATGGGTCTACCTCGATGCGTAGGTGCCGGGGCGGGTAAGCGCCCGCCCGTGCCATCCGGAGTATTCGGAGCACGCGCTGAACGTCACCCGACAGTCACTTGGCCGCGACATCCGCCGCGCCGGCGCTGTGAAGACCTTCGACATAGGATGAAAGTGCCGCTACATCGGCATCGCTCAGACGCGAGGCAATCGTCGGCATGATCCTGGCGTGTTCGTCATCGCCCCAGACCGCGCCGTTCCTCCAGTCCTTGAGCTTGGCCATCACGTAGCCGGTCCACTGGCCTGCCAGGTGCGGAAAGCCGGCGCCGGCCATGCCATGACCGTCGGGGCCGTGGCAGGCCATGCACGCGGGAATGTCGCGCGCTGCATCACCTCCGCGATACAACGCCTGACCGGTCGAAACCATCGCTGTGTCGGCGACTCCGGGCAGCGCTTGTTTGGTCGCGAAATAGGCACCGATATCGTGCATGTCCCGGATCGACAACGGACTGGCGAACCCGACCATGATCGGATTGACGCGCTTGCCGCTCTTGAACAATTCGAGCTGGCGCGCGATGTACGCCTCGTTCTGGCCGGCCAGCTTGGGATATTGCGGATCGGTCGAGTTGCCGTCGACGCCGTGGCAGGCCGCACAAACGGCCGCCTTGGCCGCGCCGGCAGTGGCATCGCCGAGCACGAGATCGGACCCGGGCGCGCCGGCCACGGGT
>JBAVZT010000080.1:0-7443 GCA_049588955.1 Rhodanobacteraceae bacterium
AGCTCACCATACTCGCGGTAACGCTGTATCTGCATCGCAGCCAGACGCATCGCGGTGTGGATTTCCACCCGTTGCTCGCGCATTTCTTCCGTTTCTGGTCATGGCTCACCACGGCGATGGTGACCAAGCAGTGGGTTTCGATCCATCGCAAGCACCATGCGCGCTGTGAAACCGAGGATGACCCGCACAGCCCGCAGATTGTCGGCATCAACAAGGTGCTGTGGCAGGGCGTCGATCTTTACAAGCAGGCCAGCGGCAACGCGGACGATCTGGCCAAATACGGTGTCGGCACGCCCGACGACTGGATCGAACGCAACCTTTATTCGCGTTTTCCCGAATTCGGTCCGACCCTGCTGATGCTGATCAACATCGCGCTGTTCGGCGTGGTCGGCGTCGCGATCTGGGCGATCCAGATGTGCTGGATTCCATTCTGGGCGGCAGGTGTCGTCAATGGTCTCGGGCACTGGTGGGGTTACCGCAACTTCGAAACGGCCGACACCTCGACCAATCTGACACCGTGGGCGTTCTTCATCGGCGGTGAGGAACTGCACAACAATCACCATGCGTTCCCGAGTTCGGCCAAGTTCGCGCTGCGCCGTTTCGAGTTCGACATCGGCTGGTTGCTGATCCGAGCCAGCGAAAAGCTCGGGTTGGCCAAGGTGCTGCGTGTCGCGCCGACGCTCGATGTGCGCGCAAACGTCAATCTGCCCGATACCGAAACCTTGAAGGCCGTGCTCGCGCATCGCTTCCACGTGATGAAGGATTACTTTCGCGGTGTCACCGCGCCGACTCTGCGCGCCGAAAAGGCCGCTGCCGACAACAGCGCGAAAGCGCTGCCGCGCAAACTGCGGCGCGCGCTCGCCAATGGGGGGCGCTGGCTCGACGAATCCTCGCGCGCGAAGTTGCAGCGCGCGTTGCACGAACGCCCGCAACTCGCCGTCGTCTGCGAGTTCCGCACGCGACTGGCCGGCCTGCTCGAACGCAACGGTCGCAAACCCGAGGCGTTGCTCGAAAACCTCAAGCAGTGGTGCCACGAGGCCGAAGCGACCGGTATTCGCACGCTGCAGGAATTCGCCGCGCGCCTCAAGGGCTATCGTCTCGCCTGAGAGCTATCGTCCCGTTGGCGGGCCCGGCTGAGCGACGCAACGGAAGTCCGGATCGGTCATGCCTTTGATCTTGGGCCAGCGCGCCATGACTGGCCAATACGGGTCGCTATAACGCACGCTTCCGTTCTTGGCCTCAACCAGGAAGGAATGGCGGCATTTTTCACCGCCAGCAGGGTCAGATCCACCCTTGAGTTTTTCGTCACGCGTTCCAGTGCGGCCCTGCTTTTCGCATACGGCACGTTTTCGTCGTTTTCGGCCAGGAACCAGAGCACCGGGATACTGAGCCGCGCGGTAGCCGCGGCAGGGTCGAGGTCGACATTCACCTTGAGTCGCCACCACCAGCCCGGGTCGATCTTGACACAGTCGCCGTAGGCGTCGACGAACCAGCGCCTTCTTGCGGCTGCTTCGCGCAGCGCCTCGGCCTGCTGCGCAGTGCCGCCGTTGCGTGCGAGATGGTGCAGCGCAAATGCCTGTGTCGCGCGGGATCAGTTCATCCTGAACTTACTTGATCTTGCCTTCCTTGTAGATGACGTGCTTGCGCACGACCGGGTCGTACTTCTTGACCTCCATCTTGTCCGGCGTGTTTTTCTTGTTCTTGTCGGTGGTGTAGAAGTGGCCGGTACCGGCCGACGAGGTCAGGCGGATCTTGTCGCGTTTGGATGCCATGGTCGTGTTCTCCTCAAATCTTCTCGCCGCGCGCGCGCAGCTCGGCCAGCACGGTGTCAATGCCGTTCTTGTCGATCGTACGCAGGCCGTTGCCGGAAACGCGCAACTTGATCCAGCGGTTTTCACTCGCCACCCAGAAGCGGCGCTCGTGCAGGTTCGGCAGCCAGCGGCGCCGGGTGCGGTTATTCGCGTGGGAAACGCTGTTGCCGGACTGCGGTCGCTTGCCGGTTACCTGGCAGATTTTGGACATGACATCCTCGCTTGAATCTCGGTTTGCCATCCTTGGCCAGGATGGTGGCGGCCCAGCGGCCGGTTCGAGGCCGGTCGCACGATGCTGGAAAAGTATCCTTGGGAACCTCATCCGGCTGCCGCGCAGCATGCCGGTCGGGCGGGCCTCGGTGAAGACCCTTGCACAGCGAAGTCAGCCGCCTTTTATAGCCGAAACAGCCGCTTGCGGCAAGTGGCGCCAAACAGCGGCAGTCAGATTTCGTCGGCCGTGGTGTGGTGTGAGCGCCGGATGAGCCAGGCCACGCCGCGCAGATCGGCCAGGCCGACCAGTGCCCGCCCGAGATTGTTGTAGTTGGAGGCGCCGGCGGCGCGCGGGCGATGGTTGACCGGCACGCTTTGCACCTGCCAGCCAGCGCGCTGCATCAACGCCGGAAGATAGCGGTGCATGTGGTCGAAATACGGAAGATCGAGAAATGCCGCGCGTTCGAACAGCTTGGTGCCGCAGCCGGTGTCGGGCGTATCGTCGTGGAGCAGGCGGCGCCGGATCGCATTGGCGAGTTTCGACGCGACGCGTTTGCTGGCGGTATCGCGGCGCGCGACGCGCCAGCCCGCGAACAGCTTGACCGCGGCCGGCGCCTCATCGCGCATCGACAGGAGCTTCGGGATATCGGCCGGATCGTTCTGGCCATCGCCGTCGAGAGTCGCGATCCAGGCGCCGCGCGCGGCCTTGATGCCGTTGCGTATCGCGACTGACTGTCCGCTCTGCGTCGCGTGCGCCAGCACGCGCAGTTCCGGACAATCGGCCTTGGCCGATGCGAGGATCAGGCGGCTGTCGTCGCGGCTCGCATCGTCGATGTAGATCACTTCGAAATCCACGCGTCCGCGCAAGGCCGCGGTGATCTCGTCCAGCAACGGCACGATGTTGTCGCGCTCGTTGTGTACCGGCACGACCACGGAAAGTTCGAGCATGACGCCTCGGTTGCTGCGCAGGAAATCGGTATTATCGCCGATCCGGGGCGCTCATCATCGGCTGCCGATGGCAACCTTGGGCGGCCCTTCGATCGCATCGAGCCAGGCGTGTTCGAGCGCGTCGAAACTGGCACTGTCCTGGGCCAGCAGGACCAGCGTGCCGTTGCCGATCGGAACTTCACGCCCGCGCCACATGCCATGATCGAAATCGCGCTGCCGACGCACGCGATCGAGCGTGACATAGATGACGCTGACCGGTTCGTTTCCCTCGCGCGTTGCCATATGCACGGTGTGCCACGGCCCGATCGGGCAATCATTGAGATAGGTGACCTCGGGCGGCGTGCCGGCCAGATGCACGCCGCGCCGCTCGAATTCGCTGCGCACCAGCACCGGTGCGACCGGCGTCACGCTGACCAGCGCTGCAGGTTCGCCCATGACGTGATCGACCACGAGATCGGCAAGCCCGGGCGATTGGGCCTTGCGCCATTGAACCAGCCCGATCGCGAGCGCGAGACAGGCGGCTGCGGCGAGTCCGGCCCATGCCACGCGCGAGCGAAGCGTGCGTTGGCGGCTGCGCAATCCGGTCGCATGCACAAGCCGGATGCGATCTGCCAGCCCGCCGGGCAGCGGCAGCGCCAATGCATCGGCCAGGCGCGACTCGAATTCCATCGCCTCGCGCCAGGCCGCGGCACAGCGCGGGCAGTCATCGCGATGTGCGATGAACACCGCATCGATCGATGCCGGATCGGTGCCGAGCAGGCGGCGAAATTCAAGACAGTTCATGGATGTCTGCCTCATGTGCATTCTCGCCGAGACTGGCCTTGAGTTGCTGGCGCGCGCGGAACACCTGGGTCATCACGGCCGCCTCGGTAATGCCGAGCTGGCTGGCGATCTCGGCGCAGGAAAATCCACCCAGTACCTGCAGCACCAGCGGTTCGCGGTATTTCGGATCAAGTCGCGCGATCGCGTTGCGCAGAACCGCATGCTCACCCTTGTGTTCGGGCCCGGGAGCCGTGTCCGGTATCTCGACATCGTCGATTGAGCCGCTCGGCAGCGATTTTCGTTCGTACAGGCGCGCGCGTTCGCGCCGCAGAATCGTGATCAGCCAGGACTTCGCGGCAGCCGGCTCGCGCAGGCTGTCGAGTGCGCGCCATGCGCGCAGAAACGTCTCCTGCACCAGATCCTGGGCAAGGGCGGAGTCGCCGGTCAGCCAGCAGGCATAGCGGTACAGCTCGCCCGACCAGGTCTTGACCAATGCATTGAACTGGAATCGCCGTGTGCCCACATCGGCATTGGACCGGGATTCGCCGCCCGGGCTTGCAGGTTCGGCCATACTCAGCAGTCGAACTCAGGCATCGAAGCCATCGACGAAAATCAGGCCATCTGCCACGGTGATGGTGCCGTGCATGCCGCTGCCATCGCTGCCGTGAATCTCGCAGTGGTACGGCGCAATTCCGGCGTCGGGGAAGTTGACGGTTGCGCTCCACGGGTCCGAACTGGGCGAGCCGTCGCCACCCGCACCGTCGCCGTCGCAACCATTGGCGCAGCGAAATGCGGTGATCGAGCCGTCGTCCGAGTGGACGTCGTGGAAACCGCCGCCGTTGACAAACGTCACCGTGTCGCCGGTCGCGATGATCAGCGTCGGCGGTTCAAAGCGGAACGGACTGCTGAGCGCAGTCACTACATGATCGCGTGCCTGGGCGGAACTCGCGGCGAGTCCACAAGACAGCGTTGCCGCGACCGGAATGCTGTGGCGCACGATCTCCTTCCATGAGATGCAACGGTCGCAGGAGGGCGTCATCAGTCGAATGATCTTCTCGATCCGCATGCTGCGTCTCAACGGCCGGCCGGCCCACCCGCTCTCAGCGCAGTTTGGCCAGTATACCGTCGAGTTCGTCAAGGCTGTGGTAGCGAATCACGACCTTGCCGCGGCCGCTGCGAGCGTGAACGAGGGTGACGCGTGCCCCGAGTTTGTCGGCGAGCTCCTGTTCCAGCGACTCGATATCCGGATCGCGCGTGGCAATGGATTTTGATGCCCTGCGCGATGTGCCCGCACGCCGCGCCGCCTGTTCGAGTTCGCGCACGGTCCACTGATTTTCCGCCGCCGCGAGTGCCAGGGCGACCGCCCGGCTTGAGGGCAGGGTCGCAAGCGCACGCGCGTGTCCCATCTCGATCCGGCCGTCTTCGAGCAGGCGCCGGATCTCGACCGGCAGTTCCAGCAGACGCAGCAGATTCGACACCGCCGCGCGCGAACGGCCCACCGCATCGGCGGCTTGCTGATGCGTCAGACCGAACTCCTCGATCAGTCTTGCCAGTGCCTGGGCTTCTTCGAGCGGGGAGAGGTCTTCGCGCTGAATGTTTTCGATCAGCGCCATGGCGACGACGGCTTGGTCGGTCGCGTGCCTGACCAGAGCCGGAATCTCGGCCAGCCCGGCTTTGGCGGCCGCGCGCCAGCGGCGTTCGCCGGCGATCAACTCGTAGCGTTCGCGACCGATCGCGCGAACGACGACCGGCTGGATCATGCCCTGCGCCTTGATCGAGGCGGCCAGCTCGTCGAGCCGCTCGGCGTCGATATTCCGGCGCGGCTGGTACCTGCCGGGTTCGATTGCAGCGACCGCCAGCACGTGCAGCTCGCCTTCGACCGCGGCGCCGGAGGTTTCCTCCGCATTTCCGAGCAGGGCGTCGAGCCCGCGACCCAGTCCTCGTTTCCTGGTTGACATCGGAACTCCTAGATGGGGCGTGCGCTCGCCACGCCGGTGCGTTCGCGCCGCAGCATCTCGCCGGCGAGGCCGAGATAAGCGATCGCGCCACGCGATTCGCGATCGTAAAGATTGATCGGCTTGCCGTGACTCGGCGCTTCCGCCAAACGCACATTGCGGGGAATGATCGAACGCAGCACCTTGTCGCCGAAATGGCGGCTGAGTTGCGCCGAAACCTCGTTGCCGAGATTGTTGCGCACATCGAACATTGTGCGCAGCAGACCCTCCACCTCGAGCCCCGGATTGAGCCGCTGCCGCACCGCCTTGACCGTTTCGAGCAGGCTCGACAGCCCTTCCAGCGCGAAGTATTCGCATTGCACCGGAATCAGGACGCCGTTGGCGGCAGTGAGCGCATTGATGGTCAGGAGATGCAGCGAAGGCGGGCAATCGATCAGGATGGTGTGGTAGCGACGCTCGAGTTTCGCAAGTTGTTCCTTGAGCCGCGATTCGCGCGCGAGCGCGTCCATCAGCTTGATCTCCGCGGCGGTCAGGTCGGCGCTGCCGGGCAGCAGGTCGAAGCCGCCTTCGGTGGTCAGGATCGCACGCTCGATCGGGACCTCGTCGAGCAGCACGTCGCAACCGTTCGGTTGCGATGCACGCTTGTCCACACCGGATGCCATCGTCGCGTTGCCCTGCGGATCGAGATCGACCAGCAGAACCTTGCGCTGCGCCTCGCTCAGCGCGGCGGCAAGGTTCACCGCAGTCGTGGTCTTGCCGACCCCGCCCTTCTGATTCGCGATCGCGATGATGCGCGTCATGACAGCCCTGGAATCCCCGCAACTATTGACCATTCGTGCTGAGCGTAGAGCGGCAAAGTCGGTTCATGCTGTTCGGCTCTCCACGCGGAGCCTGCGGCGGCTTCGTTCAGAGGGTAAACGGAAATCATCGAACAAGTCGCGCCGGCTCGGCAGCTCGCCTGATTACCACCACATGGCGCTCCGCATCCAGGCCGGGCACGCACAAGCGATGCATTTCGGCGACATGGAACGGGGCGCGCACGGCATCGCATTCATCCTGCGCCACGCGGCCCTTTTGCGCCAGCCATATGCCATCGGGCGCGAGCAGGTGGCCGCCGCGGTCAAGCATATCGGCAAGCGAGGCAAACGCGCGTGCGGTCACGCAGTCGAACTCGCCGCCGAGCGATTCGACCCGGCATTCGGCTACGTTTGCATTGCGCAGATCGAGTACTCGCATGACTTCACGCAGAAAGCGCGCCTTTTTGCCGTTGGAGTCGACCAAGGTTACTCGACGCGCGGGGTTTGCGATCGCCAGCGGTATCCCGGGCAGACCCGCGCCCGATCCGAGATCGGCCAGGGTTTCGCCCTCGACGAATCGCGCGATCGCAAGCGAATCGAGCAGGTGACGCGACACCATCTGGGGCGGATCGCGTACTGCGGTGAGGTTGTACGTGGCGTTCCAGCGCTGCAGCAGTTCGAGATAATCGAACAGCCGTTCGATCCCCGATTGCGGTATGTCGAGATCGAGTTCGACCAGACCGCCGGTCAGGAGCGGCCGCAGCGATTCGCGTTGAAACATGGCACGCCGTTCAATTCGGGCGGCCAAGTATCAGGGCGCGCGTCCGCGAAATCCAGACGGCGGGTCAGTCGGAAACGCTCAGATCAACGCTTCTCCCCGCCTGATCCGATACGAGAATCCAGGTCTCGACTCCGGTTGTCGATCGAGTCTGACCCCGTACTTCCGGGCAGCCAACGGAG
>JBAVZT010000081.1:0-2049 GCA_049588955.1 Rhodanobacteraceae bacterium
GGTGTCGAAAGCCCAAGATGCTGTTCCAGGAAGACCTGGCGACCCGGGACTTGCCAAAGAACGTGGGTCAGTCGGAAACGCTCAAGTCAACGCGTGCGACCAGGAAACCGCGATCGCGCAGCTCGGCATTGAGCGCCTGCTTGAGCCATTGCCGGCGATCGCTGAGCAGTTCGGGAAACGCCGGGTGCTTCAGGAGTTCGATCGCGCGCCCGCGCAGCCAACTATTCAGGCCATCAATGACGGCATCGGCGCGCTCGGGATCGAGTACCTGGAAATACAGCACGGCGCGGCAACGCTGGCCCGACGAGAGCTGGCTCTCGACGTTGAGGGTATTGCCCGCGAGGTTGATCTTGTGCGCAACCGATTCAACCAGCGGCATGACCAGATGAACGCCCGCGCCGATCAGGCGGGTGTGGCCGCCGATGCGGCGCAGTGAATAAACCTTTCCTTCGGGGATTCGGCGCACCGACGCTGCCACCAGGGCGAGCACCGAGCAAACGGCCATTAGAAGTATCGGGGACAACATTTTTATTTTTTCCGCTACAAGAAGTTACAGCAAGAACTTCATGTCAGGAGTATCTAACCACAAAGTCGCGCAACTAACAAGCAGTTAACATTCTACGCTGCAATGCATCAATCCGGCCTGAATCGATCCGGCGCTTCCGGGGGAAAATGCCGAGCCCTTATGCGAGATTACCAAGCAAGACGCGGGCCAACCAACCCAGGACTCCGTCCAAGCATGGTGGTCCGCGCGGGCATCGAGGGCCGCGCAGGCGCGGCACCGGGCATCGCATCGCCGAGCGATCACCATCCCGCGTTTCAGTAATCCCGGATAGACCCGGACAGTTTCGAATTTGGCACTAGGTGACCTTGCCGGCCTGAATTCGACGTGAGTCCCGCGCGGCCAGCGGGTGTTCGCTCGCCGCGACTGTGCGCCATCGCCGGACCCGGCGCGGCCGCAACGCTACAATGACCGCAGTGCCGATCCGGGAGTTTCCTGCATGGCGTATCCATTCACGCGCATGCGGCGCATGCGCCGCGATGCGTTCTCGCGCATCCTGATGCGCGAAAATCTGCTGACGGCCTCCGACCTCATCTTGCCGGTGTTCGTCTGCGAAGGGCGCGCCGTGTCCGACCCGGTGATGTCGATGCCCGGGGTTCAACGCTTGTCGATCGATCGACTCGAGAAGCTGGCCGGCGACGCACAGGCCCTGGGGATTCCGGCGTTGGCGTTGTTTCCGGTGACACCGGCGGACGCCAAGAGCCTGGATGCGAGCGAAGCGTGGAACGATCAGGGCCTGGCCCAGCGCGCGGTGCGCGCGCTGAAGCAGGCGTATCCGGACCTCGGCGTGATCACCGACGTGGCGCTCGATCCGTTCACGACCCACGGGCAGGATGGGCTCATCGACGACAGCGGCTACGTGGTCAATGACGCCACCGTCGAAGCGCTGGTGCGGCAGGCGGTATCGCATGCAGAGGCCGGCGCCGATATCGTCGCGCCGTCGGACATGATGGACGGACGCATCGGCGCAATACGTGCGGCGCTCGAGTCCGCCGGGCACGTCCACACGCGCATCCTCGCCTACTCGGCCAAATATGCATCGGCGTTCTACGGGCCGTTCCGCGACGCGGTCGGGTCGGCGGGAAATCTCGGCAAGGGAAACAAGTTCACCTATCAGATGGACCCGGCCAACAGCGACGAGGCGCTGCGCGAAGTGGCGCTCGATCTCGACGAAGGCGCGGATATGGTCATGATCAAACCGGGCTTGCCGTATCTCGACATCGTTCGGCGCGTCAAGCAACGCTTCGGCGTGCCGACGCTGGTCTATCAGGTCAGCGGCGAGTACGCCATGCTCAAGGCGGCAGCACTCAATGGGTGGCTTGACGAACGCGCGATCGTTCTCGAAACGCTGCTCTCGATCAAGCGTGCCGGCGCCGATGCGATCCTGAGCTATTTCGCGCTGGACGCGGCACGCTGGCTGGCCGAGGCGCGCTGATCGCGGCATGGGCGCGCGCTACGCCGTATTCGGCCAGCCGATCGCGCATTCG
>JBAVZT010000082.1:0-1945 GCA_049588955.1 Rhodanobacteraceae bacterium
AATCACGCCGACATCATTGTTCTGCGGCACAGCTCCGCCGGCGCGCCGCAATTTCTCGCAACGCGGATTGGTGCCAGCGTGATCAATGCCGGCGATGGCGCGCACGAGCACCCGACGCAGGGGTTACTCGATCTCTATACGATTCGCGAAAAGAAAGGCGCGGTGGCCGGTCTGCACGTTGCGATCATCGGCGACATTTTGTTCAGCCGGGTCGCGCGCTCGAATATTTTTGCTCTCCTCAAAATGGGTGCGCGCGTCACTTTGGTGGGACCGAGCACACTGGTGCCCCGCGCCTTCGAGCAGCTCGGGGTCTCGGTTTCGTACAACCTCGAAGAGGTGCTGCCCACTGCGGACGTCGTCAACCTGCTCCGCATTCAGCACGAGCGGCAGCGAAAGGAATACTTCCCCGGGCTCGGAGAATACATTCGGCTCTTTGGTCTGACGAAAAGACGGGCACAGCTTTTGAAGCCGGATTGTCTGATCATGCATCCCGGACCGATCAATCGCGGGGTCGAGATCGACAGCGAACTGGCAGATGGTGCCCAGAGCGTGATTCTCGACCAGGTTACCAACGGTCTCGCCGTGCGCATGGCGGTCCTTTATCTCTGCGGAGGACTGGCCAGATCATGACGACCCTGATCCGCAACGGCCGCATCATCGATCCGGCCAATGAACGCGACGCGGTTGGCGATCTCCTCATCGTCGACGGCCGCATCGCTCCCCTCTCTCAACTCTCAACTCTCAACTCTCAACCCGATGAGATCGACGCCGCCGATCTCATCGTCAGTCCCGGCCTTATCGACACCCACGTTCATTTCCGCGAACCGGGATTCGGTTGGAAGGAGACGATTGAGTCGGGCGCGCGCGCGGCGGCAGCAGGTGGATTCACCACCGTCGTCTGCATGCCGAACACTTCTCCAGCCGCCGACAGCCCGGGTACAATCGCGTGGATCAAGGACCGTGCGGCGGCGGTAGCCTGCGTTCACGTTCTGCCGACCGGTGCGATCTCAAAAAATCTCGCGGGCGAGGAACTGGCACCGATCGGTTCGCTCGCCCAGGCGGGTGTGATCGCGATCACCGACGACGGGCATTGCGTGCAGAATAACGAACTGATGCGACGCGCGGTCGAGTACGCGCGCATGGTCGGCGTGCCGCTGCTCGATCACTGCCAGGATTACAACCTCGTCGGCAACGGTGTCGTCCATGAAGGCTATTGGAGCACTTTGCTCGGCCTGCCTGGTTGGCCCAGCGCCGGCGAAGAAGCGATCGTCGCGCGCAACATCCTCCTCGCCGAGCTTTCTGATCATCGCATTCACTGCCAGCACATCAGCGCGGCTGGAAGCGTACGGCTCCTGCGCGAGGCACGGGCGCGCGGGGTGAAAATCAGCGGTGAAATTTGCCCGCATCACATCGCCCTGACAGATGAGTCGATCCAGGATTTCGACACCAACTACAAGATGAATCCGCCCTTGCGGACGCGACATGACATCGATGCCCTCCTCGCCGGGGTGGCCGACGGCACAATCGATATCCTGGCGAGCGATCATGCGCCGCATGCGAAGTTCGAAAAAGAGGTGGAGTTCGACGCTGCGCCTTTCGGAATTGTCGGGCTCGAGACCGAACTCGGATTGTTCATCGATCTCCTCGTGCACAAGCATCGGACGATCGACCTGCCTCGGTTGATCGCGATGTTAACGGTCAATCCAGCGCGATTGTTAGGCCTGGCAGCCGGGACCCTTTCGTCGGATGCGTCGGCCGACATCACGCTCATCGATCCGAACCTGGAATGGACGGTCGACGCGGACGCCTTTCAATCGGCCTCGCGCAACACGCCCTTCGACGGCTGGCAACTCAAAGGTCGCGCGGTGCGCACGATCGTCGGGGGAAAAACGGTCTGGCAGGCGTAACACAGCCGTCCCGGCTGTCGCGTCGCGCGGGCGCCTCG
>JBAVZT010000083.1:0-2447 GCA_049588955.1 Rhodanobacteraceae bacterium
CCCCCACGTCGGCGAGGCGCGCTGGTGGGAGCAGCATTGCAACGACCTCGCCGAGGCCGAGGCGCGGCTTGAACAAGTCGAACGCTGAGGCGGCGCGGGCGCGGCTTCCTGTACCATTGGCCGCTTCCATGAACCCCTGCACCGACACGTCCGAACCACAGCGAAGCGGCGGGCGCGTCTGGCGTTACGTCGTGCGCTCGCCGTTGCTGCTGCTGCATCTGATCGTTGCATTGCCGATGGCGTTGCTGGTGCTCAATCCGCTGGCCGAGCGCATACACATCGGAGCGGAGACGCTCGACCGACGCATGATCCGCTGGTGGTCGGCGGCGCTGGTGCGGCGCTTCGGATTTCGTATCCGCGCGTTCGGTACGCCGCTCGCGGGCAAGGTCATGTATGTCGCCAACCACGTTTCGTGGCTCGATATCGAGCTGATGCACAGCCAGCGCGCGATCCATTTCGTCGCCAAGAGCGAGATCGCGGGCTGGCCGCTGGTCGGCTGGCTGGCCTCGCGTGCGGGCACGATCTATCACCGGCGCGGTGATACCAACTCGCTCGCGTCGGTCATGCAGCGCGTGGTCGAGCATCTGCGGGCCGGCTGGCCGGTCGGCGTGTTTCCGGAAGGCACCAGTGGCCCGGGCACCGGCGTCGGCGTATTCCATGCGCGTATTTTTCAGGCGGCACTCGATGCCGGGGTGCCGGTGCAGCCGGTGGCGCTGCGCTACGGCACCGATGGGCGACAGTCGCTGTCGGTGCCGTTCGCTCCGGGCGAAAATTTCTTCGCCAACATGCTGCGCGTGCTTGGCGAGCCGGCCATGGATGCCGAGATCCATTTCCTCGAACCGGTCCCGGCGATGCCCGAGGCGCGCAAGCGCATGGCCGAAGCGAGCCGCGCACGCATTGCGCAGGCACTCGGCTACGTGGTCGCCTGAGGACGCAATTCGTGAAGGCCGCCGATTTTCGCCCGTGGCCGGGCTTGCGCAATGCACACGTGCAGTCGCTACTGGCTTCGAGCGGTTTGCGGCGCCGGTTGTTCGGGCGGCGTCGTGCGGCGCTCGATCGTGCGGCCAAAGAAGTGATTCTCGACTGTGGCGACGGCGTGCGTCTGCAGGGTTACTACAGCCGGCAGAAGACCGCACCGGAATCGCGTGGCCTCGTCATTCTGCTGCATGGATGGGAAGGCAGTGTGCTTTCGAGCTACGTGCTGAATACCGGCGCGCGTTTGCTGGACGAAGGCTTCGATCTGTTTCGCCTGAACTTTCGCGATCACGGCGCCACCCATCATCTCAATCGCGGCATTTTTCATTCCTGCCGCATCGACGAGGTCGTAGGCGCCGTCGGGGCGATTGCCGATCGTTATCCGCAACGTCCACTTGCCATTGCCGGCTTTTCGCTCGGCGGCAATTTCGCATTGCGCGTGGCATTGCGCGCGCCGGCGGCGCGGATTCCTCTCTCCTGCGTGCTGGCCGTGAGTCCGGTGATCAGTCCACCCGCGTGTCTTGAGGCTATCGAAAATGCACCGTGGTTCTACCAGCGCTACTTCATGCGCAAGTGGCGCGAGTCCCTCAAGCGCAAGCAGGCCGTCTTTCGCGACGGCGAGTTGTTCACGCGCGCCGAACTGAACGGCAACCTGCGTGAACTGACACGCTCGCTGGTGCTGCGACACACCGATTTCGGATCGCTCGAAAACTACCTCGACGGCTATTCCATCGCCGGCAATCGCCTGGCCGCGCTGACGGTGCCGGCCACGCTGCTGACCGCCGTCGACGATCCGATCATTCCGATCGCCGACTTCGCCGACCTGAAATTGCCGCGCTGCGCGGAGCTCGAAATCGCCGCGCACGGCGGCCACTGCGGCTTCATCGGCAATTACGCGTTGCACAGCTGGAGCGAGGATTTCGTCGCCGAACGCCTGCAGCGCCACATGCGCATAGCGTCGCTGCGCATGCGAAACGCTTGACCTTCCCGAGCGTCGAAGATCGAAGCGCGTGCGACAACGGCGTCTCGACTTCGCTCGCTTGCGCGAGCTCGACGCGCGAATGGTTTCCGCCGGCCCATGGATGGTCCGGTCGCATGCCTGCGGGCCAAGCGTTCGGGCTTGCGGCATAATTGCCGACCGCCCATCGAATCCGCAGGAACGCGCGCCGCATGCTCAAGGAAGCCATCGAACTGCACCGCCAAGGGGAACTCGACGCCGCCGAACGCGGCTATCGCTCCCATCTGGACGAGCATCCGGACGATGTCGATGCACTCCACCTGCTCGGCCTGCTCCGACGCCAGCGGGGCGCCGCCGAAGAGGGACGGCAGCTGGTCGAGCGTGCGCACGAACTGGCGCCGGATGACGCCGGCATCCGGGTCAGCCTCGCCGCGTTGCGCTTTCAGGCCGGCGATCTGGACGGCGCACGCGCCTGCTACGAGGAAGCGCTCGAACGCGATCCGAACACCGCGGC
>JBAVZT010000084.1:0-7313 GCA_049588955.1 Rhodanobacteraceae bacterium
CTCATACGCATTCGAGGTTTCAGGTCATGGCCGCAGTCAATCCCGCCATCCACCCCGTCGATCACGCCCACGACGACCACGATCACAAGCCGCACGGCTTCCTGCATCGCTGGCTGTTCACGACCAACCACAAGGACATCGGCACGCTGTATCTGCTGTTCTCGCTGCTGATGTTCTTTGTCGGCGGCTCGTTCGCGATGGTCATCCGCGCCGAATTGTTCGAGCCCGGCATGCAGCTCGTGCAACCCGACTTCTTCAACGAAATGACCACCATGCACGCGCTGGTGATGATCTTCGGCGCGATCATGCCGGCCTTCGTCGGCCTCGCCAACTGGCTGATCCCGATGATGATCGGCGCGCCGGACATGGCGCTGCCGCGCATGAACAACTGGTCGTTCTGGCTGCTGCCGTTCGCATTCTTCCTGCTGCTGTCGGAGATCCTCATGCCCGGCGGCGGTCCGCAAGGCGGCTGGACCATGTATCCGCCGCTTTCGCTCGAAGGCGGCATGCAGGTCGCCTTCATGATCTTCTCGATCCACCTGATGGGCATCTCGTCGATCATGGGTGCGATCAACATCATCGCGACGATCCTGAACATGCGCGCGCCGGGCATGGACCTCTTGCGCATGCCGCTGTTCGTGTGGACCTGGCTGATCACGGCATTCCTGCTGATCGCGGTGATGCCGGTGCTGGCCGGCGCGGTGACCATGCTGCTGACCGACAAGTATTTCGGGACCAGCTTCTTCAATTCCGCCGGCGGCGGCGATCCGGTGCTGTACCAGCATGTGTTCTGGTTCTTCGGACACCCCGAGGTCTACATCATGATCCTGCCGGCGTTCGGCATCGTCAGCGAGATCATTCCGACGTTCTCGCGCAAGCCGCTGTTCGGCTACCAGGCGATGGTTTATGCGACCGCCTCGATCGCGTTCCTGTCGTTCATCGTGTGGGCGCATCACATGTTCACGGTCGGCATGCCGCTCGGCGCGGAACTCTTTTTCATGTATTCGACCATGCTGATCGCGATCCCGACCGGGGTGAAGGTGTTCAACTGGGTCACGACGATGTGGCGCGGTTCGCTCAGCTTCGAAACGCCGATGCTGTTCGCGATCGCGTTCGTGATCCTGTTCACGATCGGCGGCTTCTCGGGCGTGAGCCTGGCGCTGGTGCCGGCCGATTTCCAGTATCAGGACACCTATTTCGTGGTCGCCCATTTTCATTACGTGCTGGTGACCGGCGCCGCGTTCGGCATCATGGGCGCGGTGTATTACTGGCTGCCGAAGTGGTCGGGCAACATGTACAGCGAGCGTTGGGGCAAGGTGCACTTCTGGTCGAGCGTGATCTCGGTCAACGTGTTGTTCTTCCCGCAGCATTTTCTCGGCCTGGCGGGCATGCCGCGGCGGGTTCCCGATTACAATGTGGCTTTCGCGCCGCTCAACATGATTTCCTCGATCGGCGGGTTCTGGTTCGGTGCGACGCAACTGATTTTCGTCGGCGTCATCTTCCACTGCGTGTTCTATTCGAAGAACCGCGCGACCGCGCAAGTGTGGGAAGGCGCGCACGGACTCGAATGGACCCTGCCGTCACCGCCGCCGTATCACAGTTTCACCACGGCGCCGGTGATCGATGCGACCAAGATCGCCCACGGAGACGTAACGCATTGAGAAGAATCGGCAGGGATTCGCAGCGCGCGGCAGCGCGGCGTACCGCGATGATCGTCGGCGCGATTGCGATTGCGATTTTCCTGCTTTCCATTGCCGAAGTGGTGATGCACAAGGGAGCCTGATCGGATCGGGTTCGCTGCAAATTCATGAACGATTGATTGAACACCGGGGTCGGGAACCATGGCGCAAACGCACGATGCTTATTACGTTCCGCACGGCAGTCACTGGCCGATCATCGGTTCGTTCGGACTGATCGGTACACTCGGCGGCGCCGCGCTGTGGCTGAACGACTTCGGCACCGCAGGCAAGCCGATCATGGCCATCGGCTTCGCACTGCTTGTCGTCATGCTGTTCGGCTGGTTCGGCACGGTAATCCACGAATCGCTTGCCGGCACCTACAACAAGCAGGTGGACACGTCGTTCCGGCTCGGAATGATGTGGTTCATCTTCTCCGAGGTGATGTTCTTCGCGGCGTTCTTCGGCGCGCTGTTCTACACGCGCACGTTGTCGGTACCCTGGCTCGGCGGCCACGGCCACGGGGCACTGACCAACTACTATCTGTGGCCGCATTTCTCCGCGGCGTGGCCGACCAACGGGCCCGGACACATCGGCGGAATGTTCGAGACGATGCCCGCCTGGGGCATTCCGTTGCTCAACACGCTGATCCTGTTGTCATCCGGGGTCACCATCACCATCGCCCATCACGCGCTGCGCCGGGGCAACCGCAAGCAGCTTCTGATCTGGCTCGCGGCAACCGTGATTCTCGGTGCGACGTTCCTGTCGTTTCAGGCGCATGAGTACATCGAAGCGTACACCCACCTCAATCTGACCCTGCACAGCGGCGTATACGGTTCGACGTTCTTCATGCTGACCGGGTTTCACGGCATGCATGTGACGGTCGGCGCCATCATGCTGACGGTCACCTGGTTTCGTTGCGCCAGGGGCCATTTCACGCGCGACCATCATTTCGCATTCGAGGCGGTCGCGTGGTACTGGCACTTCGTCGACGTCGTCTGGCTCGGCCTGTTCCTGTTCGTCTACGTGCTTTGAGGGACTGAGGGCCGAGGGCCGAGGGCGGCCGGGGGCAAGTTTCGCGCGCTAATTCCCGATGCCGTGCGGCCGGATAAGGCCGGTCCAGATACCGATGATGACCAGGATGATCAGCAACACCGAGATGCCGATGCGGCGCGTCAGCGCGTGCAGGGTGCGATCGGTTTCGCCCTTGTCGGTCATCATGAAATACAAACCCGCGCCAAGGTTGTAGATGATCGCAACGAAGAAAACGATGATCAGAATCTTGCCGAGCATGGGTACCTGTCCGTACCGGTCTGGCGGTCCGTCGTGGCGCCCAGTATAGCGGGTCCGTGACGCGTCGCTGGCATCCACCGCGCGCGCGCGCCCTGCTGCTCACCGTCGCAGGTATCGGATTTTTCTGCACGCTCGGCGCCTGGCAGATCGACCGCGCACATGAAAAGGAGCGCCTGTTCGCGGCATTTGCCGGCGCCGACGAACAACCCCTGGTTCCGCTCGATCAGGTCGACGAAAGCGCTGGAAATCCGGTTTATCCGCACGTTCGCGTCAGCGGCCGCTATGACCGGCTGCACACTTACGTACTCGATGACCGGGTACGCAACGGACGCCTCGGCGTGATGATCTATTCGGTGTTCGAGCCGACCATCGGCCATCCGGCGCTGCTGGTCGATCGCGGTTTCCTGGCACGCACAAGCTCGGGCGCGATTCCCGCGATTCCGCCGGCCCCGCCCGGCGAACAGATCCTGAGTGGCCTGTACGCACCGCCGCCGGGATCGGGGCTTCGTATCGGCGGCAACCCGTTGCCGCGCCAGAAGACGTGGCCCAAGGTCATTCTCTACCTCGATACCGCAGAAGTGGCGGGCGATATCGGACAGGCCGTCGACAGCGGCATTCTGCTGCTGGATGACGCGCCGGGCAATCGGCTGTCCCGCGACTGGCGCCCGCAGGTATTTCCGGCCTCGCGTCACTATGGGTATGCGTTCACCTGGTTCACGTTTGCGCTGATCGCGCTGGCGATCTTCGTCGGCATGCACTGGCGCGGTGAAGAGGCCGATCGATGAGTGTCGACAGCCGCAAGCGGTTGACACTGATCGCGATCGTGTTGCTGTTCGCCGCTCCGGCAATTGCGGCATGGCTGCTGCACACAGTCGACTGGCAGCCCAAGGCGACGCTCAATTCCGGCACGCTGCTGCATCCGGCACAGGATCTCAAGGCAACACGTCTCGTGCTCGATGACGGCAGTCGGTTTGCCTGGAAGAATCCACCGGTCTGGCAATGGACCCTGCTTGCGCTGCCGGGGCCCGATTGCGCCGAGGACTGTCTCTCGCGCCTCGACGAAGTGCGCCGCGAACGCCTTACGCTGAACCAGAATGCGTCTCGCCTGCGCGTCGTCGTGGTCGATGCGGATCTGCCGGGGAAAGCCCTGGACGCACTGCGACCACTCCTGCGTGTTCGCGACCCGGACCGAACGCTGACCCGGTTTCGTGCGCGCGCGGCGGACAGCGTCGCCGCCGTGCTGGTCGATCCGAACGGCTTTGCGATCCTGACCTACGCCGCAGGTTATGACGGCACCGGCATGCGCAAGGACCTTGCGCGTGTGGTGAAGTAATCGATGAGTGTCACGACCATGCAGCGGCTGGCCTGGATCGCAACGGTGCTCGCGTTCACTGTAATCGTCTTCGGCGCATTCGTGCGCCTGTCCAACGCAGGCCTTTCGTGCCCGGACTGGCCGACCTGCTACGGCAAGGCGACCTGGCCCGAACAGGCGCACGAAATCGCCCGTGCCGACGCGCGTTTCCCCGAGCGGCCGGTGGAGACGCACAAGACCTGGCGTGAACAGGTGCACCGCATGCTGGCCGGTACGCTCGGCGTGCTGGTACTCGCGCTCGCATTGTTCGCCGCACGGCGACAACGCGGTATCGCCGGGATGATCGTCGGCGCCGCCATCGCCACCGCGCTCGGCATTGGAGCGTACGTGGCCGGGCTGCGCGCGGTGGCAGGCGTGCTCGGCGCGATTGCGATCGTGCTGCCGCTGGTTGCGGCCGCGCGCCTCGATCAGCCGGCGCCATGGCGTATCGCAGTCGCCACGCTGTCCGTGGTGATCTTCCAGGCCATGCTCGGCATGTGGACCGTGACCTTGTTGCTCAAGCCGATCGTCGTGCTGGCCCACCTCGCCGGCGGCATGACCACGTTCGCGCTGCTCGGCTACACGACGCTCGCGCTGCCGCGCGATGCCGCCCCGCCCTCGCCGCAGGTGGCGCGACTGCAACCATTCGTGGTGGCCGCGTTGATTGTTCTCGCCTGCCAGATCGCGCTGGGTGGCTGGACCAGCGCCAACTATGCCGCACTCGCCTGCGGTTTCGATTTTCCGACGTGCCTGGGCCAATGGTGGCCGGCGACCGATTTTCACCAGGCTTTCGTGTTGTGGCGCGGCGTCGGCGTCAACTACGAAGGCGGAGTGCTCGATCTGCCGGCGCGCAGCGCCATTCAGATCGCGCATCGAATCGGCGCGTTCATCGTATTCGTCAGCCTGCTTGGACTCGCCGCATGTCTGTGGCGCCGCGCGCTGCGCGGCTTTGCGCTGGCGCTGGCGTTGCTGTTGTGCACGCAGGTCGCGCTCGGCATCGGCAACGTGAAACTCGGTTTGCCGTTGCCGATCGCAACCGCTCACAACGGCGTTGCCGCGCTGCTGCTGTTCACGCTGGTCGCGCTCCTGGTTCGCACGCAACGCACACGCTTCCACGATCGAACGTGAGCCGAAAAACGATATATCGTTCCGGCTCAGCGTCGCATCTCGCATCCCCCATCCCACAGGTTCAGGTCTCGGTTTCGCATATCCTTGCAAGCGCTCCGCCGCTGCTCCATCGTCCCGTCATGCATTCAATCGCCGCCCAATATCTCGAACTGACCAAACCGCGCGTCGTCGTGCTGATCGTGTTCACCGCGGTGATCGGCATGTTTCTCGCGACGCCGGGCATGGTGCCGCTGCAGCCGCTGATCGCCGGCACCCTGGGCATCTGGCTCGCCGCCGCGTCCGCCGCCGCGATCAATCATCTGATCGATCAGCGCATCGACCGCATGATGGCGCGCACGGCGCGCCGGCCGTTGCCGAGCGGCGCGCTCAAGCCGGCACAGGTGCTGGTGTTCGCGATCGTGCTGGGCACGCTGTCGATGACGATCCTCGTTGCGTGGGTCAATGCATTGACCGCTCTGCTCACATTCGCTTCGCTGATCGGCTACGCGGTCGTGTACACGGCCTGGCTCAAGCGCGCCACGCCTCAGAACATCGTGATCGGCGGCGCCGCGGGCGCCGCGCCGCCGGTGCTCGGCTGGGCTGCGGTGACGGGCCATGTGCATCCGTACGCCTTGCTGTTGTTTCTGATCATCTTCGTGTGGACGCCACCGCATTTCTGGGCGCTCGCGATCTTCCGCCGCGATGATTATTCGCGCGCGCGCGTGCCGATGCTGCCGGTCACCCACGGCGTGGAATACACGCGCTGGCATGTGCTCCTGTACACGATCCTGCTGGTCGTGGTCACGGCGCTGCCGTATCTGACCGGCATGAGCGGCTTGTTCTACTTTGCCGGCGCGATGGTGCTCGGCGCGGGGTTTCTTTACTACGCGGTGCGCCTGATGAAACCGCCGAGCGAGTTGTTCGCGATGCGCGTATTCAACTATTCGATCGTGTACCTGATGGCCTTGTTCGCATTCCTGCTGGTCGATCACTACCTTGCGCCGGCCGACCCCGGCGCCGGCGCGATCGTGTTGCAGGCGATCGGCTGAGCGCATCGAATCGGTCGCATCAGAATGACTTTCCTGGCCTGGTGGGTTCCATGGGAACCGTCGTTCGTCATCCCCGTCATGTTTGCCGCGAGCGCGCTCCTGTATGTGCGCGGCTGCGTACGCCTGCACGTATCGCGCTGGCGTCGACTCCTGTTCTGGCTCGGTTTCGTCCTGCTGTATGTCGCACTGCATACGCGCCTGGACTATTACGCGGAGCACGAGTTCTTCGTGCATCGGGTGCAGCACCTCGTGCTGCATCACCTCGGCCCGTTCCTGATTGCGCTGTCGTATCCGGGCGCGGCATTGCGGGCCGCCCTGCCGGAAAGCTGGCGCCGATACGTGCTCGACACGCTGCTGGCCAGCGCGCCGGTGCGGCGGTTGCTCGATGTGCTGCTCAACCCGATCGTCGCGGCATTGCTGTTCGTCGGCCTGATCTATCTGTGGCTGTGGCCGCCGGTGCATTTCGTCGCAATGCTCGACGCGCGCTGGTATCGCGTGATGAACTGGTCGATGGTGCTGGACGGCCTGATGTTCTGGTGGCTCGTTCTCGATCGACGCGCGCGACCACCCGCGCGCCTGGCGCCCGGCGTGCGGGTTCTGCTGGCACTCGCGGTCATGGTCCCGCAGATCCTGCTCGGTGCGTACATCACGTTCAGTCACGACGAGCTGTACCCGATCTATGCCCTGTGCGGGCGCGCCTTCGCCGGCATCAGCGGAGCAACCGATCAATACCTCGGCGGTCTGATCCTGTGGATTCCAAGTTCGATGATGAGCGTCGTCGCGGCGCTCATCGCGATGCGGCGCTGGCTCGCGCTCGACACCGACGCGCGTCTGCGC
>JBAVZT010000085.1:0-4818 GCA_049588955.1 Rhodanobacteraceae bacterium
GTTTTGCGCGGCCGCGCTGCGGCGCAGGTTGTCCGGCGCCTTGAGCACGGCGTCGACGTCCGCTTCCAGTTCGCGCGGGCCCCAGCAATAAAACAGTACGACGACAGCGAACATGAAGGCGGGCAGGCCGAACTGCACGCCTCTCAGAAGCAGCTGTACCAGCCCACACACAACGATCAGCAGGATCGGCACCAACCACGCCGAACGTAGTGGCCGAGCGCTTTCGGAAGACCCGGTCGAACGCTCAAGCCAGATGCGCAGCCAGGAGAAATCGCGCAGGCGCGCGAGATCGGGCGCCGCATAGCTGGTGACCGCCACCAGCAGTACCGCCAGGAGGATTATCGCCATCTGAATCTCGCCAGGTGAGGCAAATTCACCTTGTTGCGTCGATTGTAACCATCTGCCGCCAGGCACGTGTCAACCCACGCACCCTGGCGTCGAAACATGAGTCGGCAAACGTCTTAGCCGACCCCCGTAACCAGGTCGGCCAGCTCCAGACCGGCCACGCCGCGCAACCAATCCTCGATCAACCGATACGACACCGACAGGGGTGCCGAGACCCGCAGATCCCCGCTCTCGATGCTCCGGGCCAGATCATCGACCTCGAACCATCTGGCGTCGGACAGCTCGGGTCCTAGTCGTATGTCGCGCGTATCCGCCTGCGCGTTGAAACCGACCATCAGCGATGCCGGAAACGGCCAGGGCTGCGAGGAATGGTAGTCGCAGCTGACGACCTGGACGCCGGCTTCCTCCAGGACTTCACGACGCACGGCATCCTCGAGCGCCTCACCGGGCTCGACGAATCCGGCAAGCGTCGAGTAGCGTCGCTCGGGCCAGGTCGCCTGACGCCCGAGCAGACAGGCGCTGCCATGAACGACCATCATGATCACGGCCGGATCGACGCGTGGAAAATACTCGATCGCGCAACGTGCGTTGGAACATGTCGCGCGATGGCCTGCGCAATCAAATCGAAGCGATGCCGCACAGGCCGAGCAATAGCGCGCGCGTGAATGCCAGTGGGCGAGTGCACGCGCATAAGCAAACAGGCCGGCCTGAAACGCATGCAGGGAAAGTCCCGCGCTGCGCAGATCGAGAAATCCGCCAGCACAGCCGGCAGCAATGCGTTCGGCATGCTCTCGATCGGCTTGCAGGAAGAAATACGGTCCGGCTTCGTCGGTACCGAGATAGCTCGGCGCCAGTCCGGGCGCAAGATCGGATCGTTCCGCCGAATCAAGCAGACGCAATGCAGCGACCCCGGTTTCGGCCAGCGCGTGTCCATCGTGCCGGATCACCAGGAAGCGGGCATGACTGTCGGCGAGTTGCGCGGCCAGCCACTCGACATCGTGCCGCAGCTCTGCATGTCGCTCCAGCGCGAAACTGCCGAACACATTGGCGCTGCTGCGCGAATCGGCGCTCACGCCAAACGTTTTCCGGACCGACTCAGGCGGCAAACGAGGAACCGCAGCCACAGGTCGACTTCGCATTCGGATTTCGGATGACGAACTGCGACCCGGCCAGCGTTTCCGAATAATCGATCTCGGCGCCCATCAGATATTGCAGGCTCAGCGGATCGACCAGCAGGACCACGCCATCGCGCGTAACCGCAAGGTCGTCCTCGGCACGTTCCTGGTCGAAGGTAAAACCGTACTGGAACCCCGAACAGCCGCCACCGCTGATGTAGACGCGCAGATTCAGCGCCGGGTTGCCCTCTTCCGCAATCAGTTCGCCGACCTTGCGCGCGGCCGCGGTCGTGAACACCAGCGGCGCCGCTTCGGCATCGAGATAGGTGGGTGTGGCTTCAACGCTCATCGGTCCGGACCCTCAGCCGCACAGGTGGAACAGTCGCAGTCGAAACATCGTGCCGTACGCGAGCCTTTCAAGCCTTGGCGACGACAAGCTCCGGACGCGACAACTGTCGTGGGGCGTCGCTCTGATGCATGATCTTGCCGTTGATCTGCGCGCCGGCCGCCATTTCCAATACCGCGTAATAGATGTTGCCCTCGACCCGCGCCTTGGGCGCAAGTTCGAGGCGTTCGGTCGCTACGACATCGCCCGAAACCTCGCCGTTGATCACGGCATTGGACGTACGAATCTCACCGTTGACGCGACCTTTTTCGCTGAGCGTCAGGACGGCATCGGCGCCGTCCGCCGTGATCGATCCCTCCACCATGCCATCCAGGTGCAGGCCGCCGCTGAACTGCACGTCGCCACGAATGACCGTACCTTCGGCAATCAACGTGGTGATCGCCGCGAGTGGTTTGCCGGTGCGCTTGTCATTGCCGAACATCATCGCTTTCCTCGCCCTTGATCGCGTCTTCCCAGGAGAATACCTGCTGAAGGTGGCCGAAGTCGCCGTCGGCCGTCACACGGACGCGGTTCGGATCAAAACCCTGCGGCAACATGATGGTACCTTTGATCTGCTCAAAATACTTGAAATCGAACGCAAGGCCGTCCGCTCCCTTCTGCTGGGTCAGCGCCGGCCAGTCGAGCTTGGCCAACTTGCCCTCGCGCACGCCGTCGATCGCGATACGCAGTCGACCCCGGGTCTGCTTGCCGCGCTTGAAGTTCTGCGTCAGCGTGGCGACGAAATTCCAGGCGTGCGACCGGGCCATCGGGGTCAATTTGATGGTGTGCACGGACAGCCCTTCGCGCTGGGTGCCGCCTACCAGGCGCCCGTAAAATGCCAGATCCGCGCGCAACCCGGCGATTTCCTCCTCGCGATCACCGAGCGTCTGCTGCAGATCGGCAACGGCTGCCTTGGCCACTTGCTCGGACCGCTGCAGTACCACTACACGATCCTTGAGCGTTTCGTTTTCGCTGTCGAGCGACTTGACCCGGGAGTGCTCCGAAACCGCGGAACCGGAACGAGCGAGCGCCGCGCCAAGCAGGCCGGCCAGAATCAAGCTGCCGAACCAGACACCCGCAAGTATCAGCCAGATGCGCCGCCGGCCGGCCGGATCATGCGAACGGATGACAAGAAGGGAGGGGATTTTCACCATCGTTGGCGCCGCCGCAGCGAGCGGCAATAGCGATCAGGGTCGACAAGCGTCAACCCGTTACTATACACAGCGAGATGGACACCGCACCGAGGTGACGTCATGTTGTGGTTGAAAGCGTTTCACATCGTCTTCGTCGTGACCTGGTTCGCGGGCCTGTTCTATCTGCCGCGATTGTTCGTGTACCACGCCGAAGCGACTGAAGCCGTGGTGCGCGAGCGCTTGAAGACCATGGAGCGCCGATTGCTCGTGATGACGCATATCGGTGCCGGCCTTACGGTACTTTCGGGCCTGGCAACACTCGCCTGGTTCGCGCATGCCAGCAGCACGTATCTTCAACAGGGTTGGCTGCATGCAAAGCTGGCTTTGGTGCTGCTCCTCCTCGTGTACCAGGCAATGCTGGTGCGACTGACGCGACAGTTCGCGCACGACCAGAACACAAAGTCGAGCCGCTGGCTGCGAATCTTCAACGAATTGCCCGCGCTGGCACTGATCGCAATCGTGATACTGGTCGTGGTCAAACCGTTCTAGGGATGCTCTGATCAGGTGTGTTGACATCACGCCTGCCAAGGCGAGCGCGCAACGCGCGCGACAAGAGAAGCTGCTCCGCAGGGCGAGCGGTCGGGACGGGCCGCCTCACGCGGGGATCCATTGAACGACTCGCCGCATCCGCGGGTTGCCTTTCGGGCCGGCTTCGGCGCTCGCTGCGGCGCGTCCGCGGTTGTCGAAAGGGTGCCGTTTTTCAGAGCAGCCCTAATCGTCCAGCTTGGTCTGCAGATATGGCACTTCGCCGAGCTGGCCAATAAGGTCGCGCTGCGTCTCAAGCCAGTCGATGTGTTCTTCCTCGGACTTGAGAATATCGGCCAGCAGCCTTCGGCTGACGTAATCGCCGAGGCGTTCGCAATCCGCGATGCCTTTCCGAAGATCGGGAACCGCGGCTTGCTCCAGCTTGAGGTCGCACGCCAATGCCTCTGCAGGCGTCTCGCCGACGCGCAACTTGCCGAGCTGTTGCAGGTTCGGCAGGCCTTCGAGGAACAGGATTCGCTCGATAAGACGATCGGCATGCTTCATTTCGTCGATCGATTCGTCGTATTCGTGCTTGGCCAGTTCCTGGTAACCCCAGTTGCGGTACATGCGCGCGTGCAGAAAATACTGGTTGATCGCGGTCAGTTCGTTGTAGAGCGCCTTGTTGAGGTGCGCGATGACTTTGGCATCTCCTTTCACGAGGTTTCTCCGGTGCGGGAAGAGCGCCGCCCGAGGGGCGCCTTGACTGGGACCAAGCAGTGACAGCCCGGGACTATAACGCTCGAGGCAAGATCCTGAGGAAACGAAAATCGCATGCATTGGCATGCGCAGCCCTGCAACCCGAGACAAGATTTCCGGATGTCAGGCGGCGATCGCAATCAATGGCAGGGCAAATGCGCTCGAACGCAGAGCGTCGTCAAGCATTTCGCCGGCGAGGTCAACGCAACTGCCGCAGCAGTCGCCACAGCCGGTGCGGCGTGAAAGTTCGTTAACCGTTGTCACGCCTTCGCGTACAGCATCGCGAATTGCGCGATCGGTAACCGCATTGCATATACAGACATACATCGGGGCACGGGGACTCGCGGGCCGGGGATCCGAATACCAATGTAATCGCGAATGCGAATGATTGTCAACAAGGAATATTCAGGTTGCAGGCCGGTGGGCCAAGAAACCTGGCCCAATTGCGGGTCTGCGCGCTAACCGGTTCCGGCAATCGCGGCCGCGCCCGCTTGTCCGACCGCTCGCTCGCGCAGATGCCTGTCGCAAGCTTTTTCGGCCAACGAGACCAGGTGGCGCA
>JBAVZT010000086.1:0-4628 GCA_049588955.1 Rhodanobacteraceae bacterium
GTGCGACCCTGCGTGGTGCGACCATCCATGATGCCGCCGTCCACAAGACGGCCATCGGCGAGTTCGAGGACGCGATCGCAGCGCGCCGCCAGGCTCGCATCGTGGGTGACCAGTATCAGGGTCGTGGCGTGTTCGCGGTTGAGCGTGAACAACAGATCGCCGACCGCATGGCCGGTGCGCTGATCGAGATTGCCGGTCGGCTCGTCGGCAAACAGGAGTTCCGGCCCGTGCACGAACGCGCGCGCCAGCGCCACGCGCTGCTGCTCGCCGCCCGAGAGTTGGTGCGGATAGTGCTGAACGCGCGCGGCAAGACCGACATTGGCGAGCGCGGCACGTGATCGCTCGCGCGCATCGTCGCGGCCCTCGAGTTCGAGCGGCAGCATGACGTTCTCCTCGGCGGTGAGCGCGGGCAGCAGGTGAAACGACTGGAAGACGAAGCCGACCAGGCGTCGGCGCAGACGCGCACGCGCTTCCTCGTCGATGGTGCCGAGATCCTGGCCGGCGAAGACCACGCTGCCACCACTCGGTGTGTCCAGGCCCGCGAGGAGACCAAGCAGCGTGGTCTTGCCCGAACCCGAGGCGCCGGCGATCGCCACGCTGGATGCGCGCGCGACGTCGAGATTGACCCGGTCGAGGATCACCAGGCGACCGGCGGGACCGTCCACCGCTTTGCTAAGCTCGCTGGCCATCAAGACGCTGGCGGAATGATCCATGGCGCGTTTTTTCCTTTTCCTGCTGTTGCTGACCGGTTCGACGGCCGTGTGGGCGGCGTCGCCCGCACCCATCGTCGTACTCGGCGATTCGTTGTCGTCGGCCTATCGCATTGCGACCGATGAAGGCTGGGTGCATCTGCTTGACGCGCGCCTGCGCAAGGCCGGCTTCAGGCGTGCGCTGGTCAACGCCAGCATACCCGGCGAAACCAGCGCGAGTGGTGTCGCGCGCGTGCCGCAACTCCTGACTGAACGACATCCGGCACTGGTGATCCTCGAACTGGGAGCCAACGACGGTTTGCGCGGTCTGCCGCTCAGCGAGATCCGCGCCAACCTGACCCGCATCGTGATACTGAGCCGTCAGGCGGGCGCGAAAGTGGTGCTGCTCGGCATCGAACTCCCGGTCAACTACGGTCCGCAATATCGCGATGGCCTGCGCAACCTGTATCGGGACTTGGCGCGAAAATTCAATCTGCCGCTGGTACCGTTTCTGCTCGAGGGCGTCGCGCTTGATCCGGACCTGATGCAGGAAGACGGCCTGCACCCGAACGCCGTCGGCGAAGCCAAGGTGCTCGAGAACGCATGGCCTGTGCTCGAACCCGTCATTCACGGATTGCATTGATCATGGGCGGCGCGAGCTTTGCGGGATGGGCTGAGCGCAGCGAGACCCGCGCGGCTGCGCGTGAGGGGCTCTGCGACTGCCATCCGGGCCGAACGGCACATGCCGGGCGGTTCGTGATTCGGTATCCTGCCAAGTCGATCTGCCTTGCATGTGTTCCTCAATTTCCGCTGACCCCAAGGGGACTTTCCCGATGTTTCAAGCACGAGTATTGCTGATGGTCATGAGCGCCGTGATTCTTTCCGCCTGCAACCAGACATCCGATAATTCGGCGCAGAACGAAACCGCCGTCGCGCCACCACCGGCGACTCCCGGGCCAGCCGCGAAGGCGGCCGCAGAGCCGGTGAGACCCAATCCTTTCTTCGCCGAAAGCACGCTGCCGTTCCACGCACCGCCGTTCGACAAGATCAAGGACAGCGATTATCAACCCGCGATCGACAAGGGCATGCAGGAGCAACTGACCGAAATCGAGGCGATCGCCGACAACCCGGCAGCGCCGACCTTCGAGAACACCTATGTGGCGATGGAGAAGACCGGCGCGTTGCTCAATCGCGTGATGCATGCATTCGGTGCGGTAACCGGCGCCAACACCAACGAAACGTTGCAGAAGATCCAGGAGGAAGAGGCACCGAAACTCGCCGCGCATCAGGATGCGATCTATCTCGACGACAAGCTGTTCAAACGCGTCGCGGCGGTGCACGATGAGGTTGCCTCGCTCAAACTCGACCCGGAGTCCATGCGCCTGGTCGATGTGGTCTATCGCGAGTTCGTGCATCACGGTGCCAGGCTCTCCGACGCCGACAAGACCAGGCTCAAGGAGCTCAACAAGGAAGAGTCCACGCTCAGCACGCAGTTCACCAATCGCCTGCTGGCGGCGACCAAGAACGGCGCACCGGTGCTCAGCGACAAGAGCAAGCTCGCCGGCCTGTCGGACGCCGAGCTTGCCGCGGCCGCAGCGGCCGGCAAGAACCGCGGCAAGGATGGCCAATGGGTGTTGCCACTGCAGAACACCACGCAGCAACCCGACCTGCAGGACTTGAGCGACCGTGACACGCGCAAGCAGCTGTTCGAGGCCTCGTGGAATCGCGCCGAACAGGGCGATGCCAACGACACCCGCAAGATCATCGAGCGCATCGCGCAGATACGCGCCGAATCCGCCAAGTTGCTCGGATTCGACAATTACGCGGCGTGGAAACTCGAAGACCAGATGGCCAAGACGCCGGCAACGGCCATGAAGTTCATGAAGAATCTGGTGCCGCCGGCGACCGCGCGCGCGCGCGGCGAAGCCAGGGACATCCAGGCGCTGATCGACAAGCAGCACGGTGGTTTCAAGGTCATGCCGTGGGACTGGGAGTTCTATGCCGAACAGGTGCGCAAGGCGAAGTACGATCTGGACGAGAACCAGATCAAGCCGTATTTCGAACTCGACAATGTACTCAAGAACGGCGTGTTCTATGCGGCCAATCAGCTCTACGGCCTTACCTTCAAGGAACGCAAGGACATCCCGGTATACCAGCCGGATGTGCGCGTCTACGAGGTGTTCGACAAGGACGGCAGCTCACTCGCGCTGTTCTACACCGATTATTTCAAGCGCGACAACAAGAATGGTGGCGCCTGGATGGACAACCTGGTCACGCAGTCGAAACTGCTCGGCACCAAGCCGGTGATCTTCAACGTCTGCAACTTCACCAAACCGGAACCCGGTCAGCCGGCGCTGATTTCGTTCGACGACGTCACCACGATGTTCCACGAATTCGGTCATGCGCTGCATGGCATGTTCGCCGACGAGCAATATCCGACGCTTTCCGGAACCAACACCGCGCGCGACTTCGTCGAGTTCCCATCGCAGTTCAACGAGCACTGGGCTACCGATCCGAAGGTGTTTGCCAATTATGCCAAGCACTACAAGACCGGCGAGCCGATGCCCAAGGTCCTGGTGGACAAGATCAAGAAGGCGAAGAATTTCAACATGGGCTACAACATGACCGAACTGGTTGCGGCCGCACTGCTCGACATGGAATGGCATACCTTGGACAGCAGCGCGCCATTGCAGGATTCCGACGCGTTCGAGACCGCCGCACTGAAGAAGGACAAGGTCGACTTGAGCTACGTGCCGCCGCGCTACCGGTCGAGTTACTTCCAGCATATCTGGGGTAACGGCTACGCCGCAGGCTACTACGCCTATCTGTGGACCCAGATGCTCGCCGATGACGGCTTCGAATGGTTCAAGGAGCACGGTGGCCTGACGCGTGCGAACGGCGATCGCTTTCGCGAAATGGTGCTTTCGCGCGGCAATAGCGAGGATCTGGCCAAGATGTACAAGGACTGGCGCGGCAAGGAGCCGAGCATAGAGCCGATGCTGGAGGATCGCGGCCTCAAGCCGTCTCACAAGTAGCGAGTACGCTGCTTTCGCAGGGTTGTGCGCGACGAGGTTGCCCCAGGCGAGACTCATGCCATCGAACCCGACCGCGTGGGTCTCGCGGTGCTCAACCCCGGTTGCGGGGATCTCGAGGGCGTATAGCCGATCCGCGCGCGGATCGGCTGTCGGTCGCTCGGCCGATGGGGTTACTTGCGGCCGTAGCGGTCCTCGAAGCGCTCGATGTCGTCTTCGCCGAAGTAGTCGCCGCATTGCACCTCGATCAGATGGACGTCCTTGTCGGTCGGATTTTCGAGCCGATGCAGGGTTTCGATCGGGATGTACGCCGATTCGTTGCGATTGAGCACAAACTCGCGGTCACCGATGCGAATGCGTGCGCTTCCGTCGACCACGGTCCAGTGCTCGCTGCGGCGATGATGCAGTTGCAGTGACAACACCTGGCCGGGTTTCACGGTCAGCCGTTTGACCTTGCAGTCGTCCGCGTCCTCGAGCACCGTGAAGCTGCCCCACGGCCGATGCACGGTCCGGTGAAACTTCGCAGCGGCATGGTTGCTGCGACGCAGCTGCTCGACCACCAGCTTCACCCGCTGCGCGCTGTCGCGATGCGCGACCAGCAGTGCGTCGTCGGTATCGACGATGACGAGATTGCGCACGCCGACCGCCGCGACCAGGCGCCGGTCCGACTGCACGTAGCAGTTTTCGCTTTCGATCAGGATCGCCTCGCCGCGTACGCGGTTGCCGCCCGCGTCGGTTGCGCCGCCCGGTTCGGCGGCGCTCATGGCTTTCCACGATCCGATATCGTCCCAGTCGAATGTCGCGGTCACAACGGCAACACGCTCGGCACGTTCCATTACGGCGTAGTCGAGCGAGATGTCGGGTTGCCGCAGGAACGTCTCGCGATCGAATTCGATCGGACTTGCGG
>JBAVZT010000087.1:0-7879 GCA_049588955.1 Rhodanobacteraceae bacterium
AGCAAGTGCTGGCCGAGAGCGAGCGCATCGCGCGCGATGAGTGGAATTGTCGCGAGATGCAGATGACGGTGATTTCGGTGCGCGACGATCTGGTTGCGTGGTATGAGCGACGCGGCTACCGACGTAGCGGAATCTACAAGCCGTTTACCTACGGCGACGAGCGTTATGGTATTCCGAAACGCCCGGATCTGCGCTTCGAGGTGCTGATCAAGGATTTGGGTTAGAACGAGCGTGACATCGCTGCAAGGTCAGCGTATGCCGTGCATCAGGCGCTTGATCAATGGTGAGAGCAACAGCACGACGAGACCGCAGGCGATGCCGATCTTCGCGGAATAGACGAACAGATCCTCGTATTTCGCCAGCGCATGGCCGATATCGAGGATGCCGCTCGCAGGCATCTGGACTGCGGAAAGTTTGCTGAGTGCCGCGGCCAGCACTTCCGCATACGAGGTACCGAGAAACCAGCCTCCCATCATGAGACCGACCACACGCGGCACCGACAATTGGGTCACTGCGGAAAGGCCGATCGGCGACAGCACCATTTCGCCGACTTCGAGCACGAAATAGGCGAACACGAACCACCAGAAGCCGGTCAGCCCGTCGGACTGGGGGTGGCGCGCGCTCCATGCGAGGACGACGAAGGACAATCCTGCCAGAATCAAGCCGAGTGCGGACTTGACCGGCTTGCCCGGATTGAGTCCGCGCCGCTCCAGCCGAGGCCACAGCCATGAAAAGACCGGTGCCAGCACGAAAATGAACAGCGCGCCGAGCGAGGTCAACTGTCCCGCGGTCCAGGTCACGCCGAGCGCATTGCGATGCATCACGCGATCGGAGAACAGCACCCACGATCCGTAGGTCTGCTCGTACAACGCGAAGAACCGCAGGCAGACGACGATACACGCCAGCACCGCGAACATCTGGTCGCGCTCGACTCGCGTGCATTGCGTGAACATGAACCAGAGTAAGCCGCCGAGCAGGCAGACCATGACCAGGTGCATCGCCAGCAGCACCGGGCTCGGCTCGAACATGCCCGGTATGATCCTGAGAAACAGCGAGTGCTGCTGGATCAGACCCCAGATCACGAACAAACCGCCGATCGCGCCGAGATAAATCAGATGCTCACGCGACAGCGGACCGGCGATGCGCTCGCGCAACCTGATCGGATCGCGCGGTTCGGCGTGCCCGTGCAGGTATTTCTGTCCGCGCAGGAACACCACCAGACCGGCCAGCATGCCGATGCCGGCGGCACCGAATCCGTATTTCCAGCCATAACTCTCGCCAAGCCAGCCGCACAGCAACGGTGCGATGAAGGCACCGACATTGATGCCCGCATAGAAGATCGTGAACCCCGAATCGCGGCGCGGATCGTTGTCCGGGTACAGGCGTCCGACGATGGTCGAGATGTTCGGCTTGAGGAAACCGACACCCAGGATGATCAGCGCCAGCGAAAAGTAGAATACCTGCTGGGCCAGCGCGTCACGTACCACGACGCCGTCAACCAGCGCCGCGTGATGTCCTTCGAACGCCATCCCCAGGTGGCCGAGCACGAGCAGGATACCGCCGAACACGACAGCCTTGCGCATGCCGAGAAAGCGATCGGCCAGCAGCCCGCCGATCACCGGCATCGCGTAGACCAGACCGCCGTAGGCACCAATCAGGTTGTAACCGTTGGCGTCGGAAAACAGGTGGTACTTGACCAGATACAGCAGCAGCAGCGCCTTCATTCCATAGAACGAAAAGCGCTCCCACATTTCGGTGAAGAAGCAGACGTAGAGGCCTTTTGGGTGGCCGAGGAATTCCTCGGACTTTGCGGGAAGCGCGGCATCGATCGACGACATCGGTCTGTTTTCGTTCGCGGGGATGATGGCGCCCGAAACAAAAGTGCCCCGGACCATGCCGGGGCACTCTACTTCAAGATGAAGTCTTCAGTTCAGTGGTGATCTCGGTCGTGCTTGTCGTGCTTTTCGTGTTTGCCGTTCTTGCCGCGGGAATCGTGTTGCTGCGATTTACCGCGCGCATTCCCATGCTGATGGCTCGATCCGCGGGGACCCGTATGGGGGGCGTTCCCGTGCCCGATTACGGCGGTCCCTCGGTATCCGGCCCCGGAGTTTCCGCGTGCAGGGCGATGCCCGTAGTTTGCGCCGTTCCCGTGCCCGGTAACGGCGGTTCCTCGGTATCCGGCCCTGGAGTTTCCGCGTGCAGCGCGATGCCCGTAGTCTGCGCCGTTGCGCGAATCGTGGTGCGTCGGGCCATGCGCGGTTGCGCGATAGTTGTTCGGCGCGCGACCCTCGTGATGATGGTCGTGATGATAATCATGATGCTCGTACGAGCGGTGTTCGGGCCGCCAGTGCGAGTAGTGGTGATGTTCCCAGTGTGAGTGATTCCGATACCACGGGCGGTTGCGGTAGTGGCTGCCCCAGTAGGTGCCGAGCGCGAACGAGATGATCGGGATGCCGATGCGCGCGCCGTAGTCATCGATGTACACGCGCCGGCCAGCGTACTCTTCCTGCAGATAGGCGCCTGCAACCCATCCGCGATCCGGCCCTGCGATCACGTCACACCAGGTCCAGCCATCAATGCACCCCTGCACGGATACCAGTGCGCCCTCCGGAAGAACGGTAATGGGCGGATAGTCGACATCCGGTCCTGCGCGCAAATTGACGTCTGCGGTGACAAAGCCCTCATAAGCCTGCGCAAGGAAGGGAAGCAAGAGCAATGCTCCCGCAACTGCCATCTTCGAAATGGCCGTTTTCATCGAGCGTTTCATGGCCTGTGCTCCTTTTTGCGTATCCATACACGATAGCGCCTGTTTACACGCAAACAAGCGCAGACGCCACTATTGTGGCTTCGTGTTCACCCAACGGACAGGTCGGGCGGCACGCCCCGCTGCCTCGGACCCACAACGACCGGATCGCTTGGTCGGAGCCCGGTCAGGCCGTAACATCGACGCTTTGATCGCGGGGACCTTCGATGAAACCATGGTTTGTGATCTGTGCGCTGATGTTTGCCGTGCCCGCGTTGGCGGAAGTGCCGCATCCGTTCGATGTCAATGACCTGGTGATGATGGATCGGGTCAGCGATCCCGTCCTGTCGCCCGAGGGCAGGCACGCCGCGTTCCAGGTGCGCGAGACCGACTACGCGGCGAACAAGGGACTCAACAGCATCTGGGTCGTGCCTGTCACCGGAGGCACGCCGCAGCGGCTCACCGACAGAAGCGTCAGCGCGTCCAGTCCGCGCTGGTCGAGCGATGGAAAGTCGCTGTACTTTCTCGCGGCGGCGAAGGGTGGTGTCAATCAGCTCTGGCGTGTCGGCGCGCACGGAGGCGAGTCGCACCAGGTCAGCCATCTTGCGCTCGACATCAACAACTTCAAGTTGTCGCCGGACGGCAAACACGTGCTGTTGTCGATCGATGTGTTCACCGACTGCATCAACCTCGCCTGCACCCGGAAACGCCTCGATGCTCGCAAGGCCGACACGGCAACCGGGCGGCTCTATCACTCGCTGTTCGTGCGCCATTGGGATACATGGGCCGATGGGCGCCGCTCGCAGTTGTTCGTTGGCGCGCTGGACGCCGGCGGCGCACTGCGTGCCGAACTGTCGAGGCTCAGCAAGGGGATCGACGGCGACGTGCCGTCGAAACCATTCGGCGATGACAGCGAATATGCATTCGCACCGGATGGAAGCACCGTGTATTTCGATGTGCGCATTGCCGGCAAGACCGAACCCTGGTCAACCAATTTCGACGTTTACAGGGTACCCGTCGATGGCTCCGCTGAGCCCGAGAACCTGACTGCGGAAAATCTCGCCTGGGACGGCTATCCGCTGGCGTCCGGCGATGGCAAGACGTTGTACTACCTCGCGATGAAACGCCCGGCTTTCGAGGCGGATCGCTTTGGCATCATGGCGCTCGATCTCGCCAGTGGCGAGCGCCGTGAAATCGACCCGAAGTGGGATCGATCGGCCGGCCCGCTCAAGCTGTCGCCCGACGGCAGGACGCTTTACACGAGTACCGACGATGCCGGCGAGCATGCGTTGTTCGGTGTCGACATCGCGAGCGGCAAAGCGTCAAGACGGGTCGGAGGCGGCACGGTGACGGGGTTTGATGTCGGCCGCGCCGGGTTGATCGTCGCTCGTCAGGATTTCAAGCATCCCACCGATCTCTATCGTGCCGACGCGGGCGGTAAAAGTCTCGCGCAGATCACCCATTTCAATGCCGAGCGCCTCGACAACATCGAGTTTGGCGACTACGAATTCTTCAACTTCAAGGGCTGGAACGGCGACCGCGTTCAAGGCTACGTGATGAAGCCGGCCGGCTATCAGGAAGGCCGCAGGTATCCGGTCGCTTTTCTGATCCATGGCGGACCGCAGGGCGCCTGGACCAACGACTTTCATTACCGCTGGAACCCGGAGACCTATGCCGGCCAGGGATTCGGCGTCGTCGCGATCAACTTTCACGGTTCGACCGGTTACGGCCAGGCTTTCACCGACGCGATCTCGCAGCACTGGGGCGATCGGCCACTTGAAGATCTCCGGAAAGGCTGGACGGCGGCGCTCGAGATGTACCCATGGCTGGACGGCAACGACGCGTGTGCGCTCGGCGCGAGCTATGGCGGCTACATGGTGTACTGGATGGCCGGTGTGTGGAATCAGCCATGGAAATGCCTGGTCGATCACGATGGCGTGTTCGACAGCCGCATGATGGCTTATGCGACCGAAGAGCTGTGGTTCGACGAGTGGGAGCACGGCGGTACCGAATGGGAACACCCGCAGAGCTACGAGAAGTTCAATCCGATCAATCACGTCAAGGATTGGCACGTGCCGATGCTCATCGTGCACAGCTCGAAGGATTTCCGTATCCCGCTCGAACAGGGGCTCGGTGCGTTCACTGCGTTGCAGCGACGCGGCATTCCCAGCGAATTCCTGACCTTTCCGGACGAAAATCACTGGATCATCAAACCGCATAACAGCGTCGAGTGGCACGACACCGTGAATGCCTGGCTCAAACGTTGGACCGCGATGCCGATGCAACGTGCGAACCAGGCGCCCGGGTCATGAATGCGCTTGCAGGGCTCGCTGCGTTTCGAGGTCACGGAAATACCGGTCGACGGACCGGTTCGATGCGCACGCGTGCAGCGCCCTCTCGCGCGACGGGTTGTCGGTGGATCTGGCGCGCAACATTCGCCTGGGTGTTCGTTTGCGTTGCGCTGCCGGCCGCGGCGACGGATTTTCCGGTTACCGGATCGCTGTCGCTGAACGGGACGATCAGCCCGCTGCCCGACGGTGGTGTGTTTGCAGGGTCGGCATACGACCCGGCCAGCGGGCTGATCGCGCCCGGGGCCTTCGTGTTTCCGCAGGCGACCCTGAGTTTCGATACGACATTCGGTACCGCCATCGTTACCTACGTTGTGAGCCAGCTCAACACGTCCGCAGGCATGGTCGAAGCCGGCGGCGATGCAGGTCTGACCGGGACCGACCTTCAGCTCGACGTGCTCTCGCTGCGGGTCGGCGGGATACCGATTCCTCTCGGCAATTGCACGTTCGGGCCGATCATGCTCGATCTTGCCGGGAACGGTTCGGCCTCCGGTCTCGCGCTCGGCGACAGCGGCTTCGAGATTCCGCCCGTCGCGAACGACGATTGCGGAGGCTACGGTGGCGCCATCGACGATCAGATTGCAGGCAGCAACAACGATATCGCGCTCGAACTTGCCGGCGATTTCACGCCGCCGATGGATGATCGCATCTTCGGTGACGGCTTCGACCCGCCCTGAGGACCGAGGGCACCGCGCTGCCGGCCACTCCCGCATTCGCGATCGACGACAACGACCGGTCTGTCTCCGCGAGAAGGAGCCGGTGCGGCCCGCGCATCGATCAGAGCGTGCCTAAAGCCACTTGGCTTTTCGCAACACCCAGTACACGCCGCCGCATACGGCGAGGGTTACCGCCATCATGGCCGGATACGCCCAGGGTTGCGACAGTTCCGGCATGTACCGAAAGTTCATGCCGTACCAGCTCGTGAGCAGGGTTGGTACGGCGAGCAGTCCCGCCCAGCCCGCGAGCCGCTTGACGATTTCGCCTTGCGCCACAGTGACGAGTGCGAGATTGACGCTCAACGCCGCGGTCAGCATCTCGCGCATCGTGTCGGTGGATTCGTTGATGCGCGCGGCATGGTCGGAAACGTCGCGAAAATACGGACGCACCTCGTCGCGGATCAGTCCCGGATAAAGCCGTGTGAGCTGGTTGACGATGTCCTGCAACGGCGCGACGGCAAGACGCAGCGTGACCAGTTCCTTCTTGAGGTCGTACAGGCGCCGGATCGTCTCGCGGCTGAAGGTTTCCTCGAAGACATCTTCCTCGAGTTCCTGAAGTTCCTCGCGGAAGGTGCGCACGATCGGGAAAAAATTGTCGACGACGAAGTCGAGTACGGCGTACAGGCCATAGCTTGGCCCGAATGCGAGCAGTTCGGGATTCTGCTCGCATACCTGGCGCGCCGGCGCGTAGCTGAGCGAGGCGCCGTGGCGCACGCTCAACAGATAATTGCGACCGAGAAATACATGGGTCTCGCCGAACGCGATCTTGCTGCGCACGACCTGCGCGGTCTGTACCACGACGAACAGCGAATCGCCGTACACGTCGATCTTCGGGCGCTGGTGCGCGTTGTGCGCATCCTCGATCGCGAGATCGTGCAATCCGAATTCCTGTTGCAGATGCTCGAGCAGCGGCTCGTCCGGCTCGTGCAGACCGACCCAGACGAACTGCCCGGGCTGCTTCAGCACCTCGCTGATTTCGTCAATCGAAATCGTGCGCAGGCGTTGGCCATCGGGTGCGTACGCAACGCAGTTCACCACCATCGGATCGGTGCAGGTTGGATCGGTCGGGAGCGGGCGCGCGCTGTCCATCGACACATCATGCCGCCACGAGCAATGCGAGGGCAATCGATGCGAGCTAGAAATCGCAGTCGAACGCGGCCGTCGCCTGCGCCCACCACGTCGCGCGGATACGCGCGAGTTCGGCATTGGCGCGCGCCTGGTCCGTCACATTCAACAGTGCGTCGAGCCGGTAGGCGGTTTCCGCGGCTTGCACCAGAGCGAACAGTTCGGGCGCGTCGGATTGCGTGCAGCTCGCGCGTGCGAGGTCGAACCGGTACGAGGCCCAGGCCCAGGCCGCGCTGATGTCGCCGCTGGTTTCCCGGTCGCGAATCTCGGTATCCAGCGCCCACGCAAACCCGAGTCCGGCCGCACGTTCGAGCCACGGCGCCGCGGCGACCGGATCGCGCGGGAAGAAACCGCAGCCGTTGCGGAGGCAATTCGCGAGGAAGCCGATCGCGTCACGCCATTCGGGACTTGCGACGTGCGCGCTATTGGCGAGACGTTCCAGCAATGCGCGTCCTTCTTCGCGTTCGCGCGGATTGGGCGACTCGATCAGGCGCGCGCCGAGCGCGCGCCGCGCAACGTCGCTGTCCATTTCGCTTGCGAGGCGACGAAGGTCCGGAATCGCGGTCGCGTTGTCCTCTTCGGCCAGGACATACTCGAGTTGCGTCTGCGGATCGTCCGGCTGCAGGAAGCGATCGAGCAGCGACAGCCCGAAATCGAAAACGCCGCCGATCTTCGCGCAGCTCGCGATGAACGCGGTTCGACGCGTGCGTCGCGCGTCATCGATCGCATGCGCCGTGCGAAGCCAATTGGCTGGAATCGCGGTCGCGTGGTAGTGATCGAGCCAGGTCGCTCGCAAACCGTCGCGCGTCGCAGCCAGACGCGTCAGCGCATCGCATTCCTGGTTGAGCTGCATCGCCGCGAGGCCCGCGTTCTTGTCGCCCGCATCGGCCAGTGCACGCAGCGCGTTCCAGGCGTCGGCCGGCGGTTCGGCGAGCAGGGCTGCGATC
>JBAVZT010000088.1:0-7630 GCA_049588955.1 Rhodanobacteraceae bacterium
GGATTCGGCATCGGCTATTCGAGTTGCAGCCATTGCCGCGGTGGCTATCTGAATGGATACGTCGCGCCGCTTTACGGGGGCTACTACGCGTACCCACCGTCGTACGGTGCCGTTTACTACGACCGGCCGGCGACGGTCTACTATCGTGGTCGCTATGCTCGCGGATACGATCGGCCCCACTACCATCATCGTGGCCGCTACGATCGCCACGACTACGGACACCGCGCACGCTACTACGATCGCGATGGTTATTGACCAAGCGAGCCCCGCTCAGCGCTGGTAACGCATCCCTCCCCCTTCCCCGTTGCCAGCGTTTCTGCCCCGCGGCGATTCCCCCTGATCGCCGCGGGGATTCTTTTTCCGGGGTCTGCAATGCCGCCTGCGCGGGCCGTTGCAGCCAAGGTGGCGCCGGATTGCCAACGGCCCATCCCAGGATGCGACGCCGATCGACGGCATGATTCCGCCGGGCGCGCGGACGCCGAAGGGGCACCGAACGCCGCCACCCCAAGCCTCGGCTCTCGCCCTCATGCATCGGATATGATGATCGTCGACATGACATGTGCGCGAGTCCGCATTCAGCGATGAGCCAGCGGCGAGCAAAAGAGCAACGATCGATCAGGCAGCCAGAGCAGCCGGATGCCTGGACGTTCTTTCGTCAGTGGTTGAAGAATCCGCTGGCCGTCGCGGCGTTGTCGCCTTCAAGCCGGCAATTGGCGCAACAGATGGTTGCGCAACTTCCATCGAAGACCCGGCGCGTAATCGAGCTGGGTGGCGGAACCGGGGTATTCACGAAGGCGTTGCTCGATCATGGCATTGCGCCGGTCGATCTGCTGGTGCTTGAAGTCAACGAACAGCTTTATCAACTGCTGCATCGTGGATTCCCGGACGTGTGCGTGGTCTGCGGCGATGCGCGCGAATTGCGCGCGCACGTGCGGCGCAGCGGCTTCTCCGCCAACGGGACAGCCGATGCGGTCCTGAGTGGTCTCGGCCTGCTGTCGATGTCGCGGCCGACCCAGCGCGCGATTCTCGAGGCGGCATTCGCTTCGATGGATGCGAACGGTCGCTTCATCCAGTTCACCTATGGCCCGGCCAATCCGGTCTCGCGCGAGCTGCTCAACCAGATCGGCCTTACCGTTCGCCGCGCCGGCGTTGCCTGGATGAACATGCCGCCGGCTACCGTCTATGTCTATGCGCGCAGCCATAGCCAGCGGGTTCGTGCGGTCCGGAAGACACTGTCCAGATGACCGCCTTCACTCGGCGGCGCTCTTCGATTCAGCGGTCGCCAGAAGCTCCGGTTGCGGCAATCCGGCCGGCTTTCGGCTGAACAACGGGTGCGCGAATACTGCAGCCAGGATGATGGCGACGCCGACATAGAAAGCGCCGTCGAGCTGGTGCTGCTCGCCGAGGAGCACGATTGCCAGCGCGATTGCATACACCGGTTCCAGATTCACCGCGAGTTGCACCGTGAACGCGCTCAGGCTGCGCAACGCCACCAGCGACAAGGCAAAGGGCAGCAACGTGCAACCCATCGACAGGATCAGCAGCAGTACGGCGTCGTGCGCATCGGGAAGTGCAAAGGCTGTCTCGGCGTGCGGTACGAACGGCGCGCAGAGGGTCAGGAACAGCGCGCCGGCACCCAATTCGAGACCAGTCACGGTGAGCGGGTCATCATGTGTCGCCAGGCGCTTGTTGAGCGAACCGAATAGGGCGACGAGAAACGCCGACAACACGCCGACAGCCACGCCAAGACGCATCTGTGTCGAGACCCCGCCGGCGACCAGGGCCATACCCGGCACAACGGCGATGCCGAGCAGCAGTTCACGTGGATCGAGGCGACGCCGTGCGATCCACGGCTCGACGACGGCAAGAAACACCGGCGCCAGCGCTATGCAGGTTGCCGCAACCGAGGCATTGGCTAGCTTGATGGCGCCGTAGAAGGTCAGCCAGTGCATCGCCACGATGACGCCGATTCCGGCATACGCTGCAATCAGCCGGGCGGATAATTTCCACAGGCCGCGCCATGCGCGTGGAACCAGCAGCAGCGCGGCGGCGACCAGCAGCATGCGCCACCATACCAATGCGAGCGCCGAAAGCGTGATGAGCTTGCCGAGGATCGCGGTAAATCCCCACAGCATCACACAGAAATGGATCTGGAATTGCGCTTTGGCGGTGGCTGGCACGGATACGGAAGGGTGGGCGGCAGCCTCGCAGAGTGCAGGTTTTACGTCGCGCTGAAAAGGACTTCCGCCTGGGGGCCCTAGAACCTTTCGACAAACTCCAATGCGACGCCGGCTCGTTGCGCGGCCGTCTCGGCAAATCGTTGCACCCGCCTGCCCAGATTCTCGTTCGCGACTTCGATTTCGATGCAATGGACGCCGGAACCGGTATCGTCGACCAATCCCTCGGAACTTGAATCATCGCGCATGCGCGGGACCAGTTCGTCGACTTGTTCCAGGCGTTCGATTTCGTCGAGGCCGTGCAACGCATGGATCGCACGGTCCACATCAGTGGTATCGCCAGTGAGTCGCATACGCAAGATAGTCATGATCGGAGTTCCGTTTCCCGGGAGAAAAGGGATGGCCGCCGATGCGGAACGGATCGGCGGCGATGCGGACCATTACTGCCCGCACGGGCTCATGGCTTGCAGACAGAATCAGTGGTTGACGCGATGTTCCATTTCTTGCCCGGCAGCCCATTCGGCTTTCGACAGCTTGCCGTCGCCGTTGGTATCGAACTTGGCGAAATCGCGTTGATAGGTCGGATACGAGCTCAGCTCGTCCTTCGTGATAAAGCCATCGCGATTCACATCGATGCTGTTCCAGGCAACGCGGGTACCGGCCATGCTCTTGCCCATCTGCTCCTGCATCGGCTTGGTGTCCATCTGCTTGTGCATCGGGTCGTTCACCGGCGCATGACCCATCTGGTCCGGCGGCGGCGTGGTGACCGGCGGCGGTGCCGTGTCGCTGGTCGGAGGCGCCTGCGCGAGCGCTGCGGCGGCACCAAACGCGAGCATCAGACCCAGGGCGGACATCGGCAACATCGTCACATTCCGTTTCATGACAAACCTCCTCAGCTTCATCGCGCCGAAACATTCGGCGTTGGTGACAGGAACCGAGCACGACGTGTGCCAAACGAAATTCTTATGGATCTCGCTGCGATACAGGTGGCAGGCTGTGTCTTCCGATGCCGTCAAGCATTTGATGTGAAACCAAAAATCCGGCCTCGTGAAAAAGCCGTCGACGAACCTGTCCATTCGCCAGGGAATCCGTTCGGGAAATACGCACGGGTTGCTTGCGGGCATCTTGCAATTCGCGGGTGACTAGGGTCCCCTAGGTTGTCCCGATGCCGGCTCACGTTCACCGCAAACCCTGTCCGGCATTCGGTCGCCGCAATCAACGCTTGCGCACCGGCAGTGGCACGTTGCACAGATCGATCTTGCCGGCAGGAGTGTGATACCACGTGTCACGCCGGTTGCGTCGCGATTCGACCAGTGCGGCAAACGTCGGCGTATCGGTGCGCAATACCTCGAGATTGGTGCGCCGTTCTTTCGCCACATCGGCTGCGATTCGCATCGAGCGGATCGCCACACGTTCTTCAGGTATCTTGTAGAGTCCGAGCAGCGCATCGCCTCGCGGCAGTGCGGACAGTTGTTCGATGCCGTCGACCACGCGGCCCACCAGCGCAGTATTGCGATCGAGCTGGCGCGGTGCCTGACCGATGACGACGTACAATTCGGCGCCGTTGCCGCTGTCGATATCGTTGTCGCGCCCGACGCCCACCATGCCATAGCAGTGTGCGAGCCAGGCCTGGCCACGCGCCGGATCCCGCGCAACCGGCATGCCTCGCGAGAAGCCCACTTGCGGCGCGTATACATCGCCGTCCGGCAGGCGCGTGAACGAAAGTCCCTTCACGGCCCGCGCAAACTCGGGCGGCAGCTTCGCCTTTGCGTTGCCAAGCGATCGCCGCTTGCCTTTATCGTCGGCGTTGGGATCGCCCCATTGCGTGACGAAATTGTCCTGCACGCGATTGATGCTGAGTCCATCGAAGTAGTGTGCGCGCACCAAGGTCTTGATATTGGCGACGTGCAACGGCGCAAATTCGGGATTCAGTTCGATGACCACCCGGCCGCTGGCCAGTTCCAGGTAAAGCGTGTTGTCCGGATCGGGCCGGCGCCAGTCCGAGGCCGACGACGCGGCCAGTACATCCTGCATGGTTTGCGGCTTCGCCGGGTCGCGCGGGGTTCGCGCCGACAATGCGATCGGCCACGCGAGAACTGCGCAGATCAGCGCGGCGGCGGCGAGGTCGCGAAATGCCGACTCTTGTGGCGAGGCATCGATCTTCATCAATCATCTCCCGGGCGCGCGGCGGCACATGATGGCATGCTCAGAGCTGGCTCGTTTACCTGATCGCCGGATCGAACATGCCCAAGATTTACGACCGCAGCTATTTCGACAAATGGTATCGCGACGGTTACGAACGCGTCGGGTCGCGCAGTGAACTCGTGCGCAAGGTTGCGCTGGTCGTGGCACTCGCCGAATACTATCTCGGGCGCGAGGTGCGCAGCGTACTCGATGTCGGCTGCGGCGAAGCGCCATGGCGCGCGCCATTGAAGGCGTTGCGGCCCAAGCTCGCGTATCTCGGTCTCGACACGAGCGACTATGCGGTTGCGCGCTACGGGCGATCGCGCAACATCAGGTGCGCGCGCTTCGGCCAGCTCGGCGACCTGCGCTTCGATGCACGCTTCGACATCATCGTTTGCAGCGATGTCCTGCATTACGTCGGTGCCCGGGAAATCCGCAGGGGCCTTGGCGGCTTTGGCGAACTGCTCGAGGGGCTGGCGTTTCTGGAGGTGTTCACCGCGCGTGATTCGCCTGCCGGCGACCATGACGGATTCATCGCACGCGCGCCGCGCTGGTACCGCGAAACATTCGCGCGTGCCGGGTTGATCGCTTGCGGTTCGCACGCCTACCTGAGTCCGCATCTGTGGCGCTCGATCGCGGCACTGGAATGCCTGCCCCCTTAAGGGTCCTTAACGACTGGCGGCGCAACCGGCCTCATCAAATCGTCTCGCATCGCTGCTATCATGCGCAGCCGGAAAAAAGCCGCACCGAGGTATCCGTCGATGGACTTGCCCAGTCCAGCCCAACACGATCGTTTGTTCAACATTCTGACCTGCTAGTTCCGCTCGGCGCCCCCGCTGACGGGACGGGGAGCGCAGCATGAGCGAAGTCGAGACCATCAAGTCGCCCAATCGCCTGGCCGAGCAAGTCGACCAAGTCGCCGGTCTGTTGCGCGAGGGCCGCGAGAACGAGCTCAAGCCACTGCTCGACACGCTGCATCCGGCCGATATCGCCAGTCTGCTCGAATCGCTTCCGCTGGAACAGCGTCTGGCGGTGTGGTTGCGTGTGAAAGCCGAACGCGACGGCGAAATACTGCTCGAAGTCTCGGATGCCGTGCGCGAGTCGCTGATCGCGGACATGGACGATCACGAAATTCTCGCCGCGGTCGAACCGCTGGACGCGGACGAGCTGGCCGATCTGGTCGAGGATCTGCCGACCGAGGTGCTGCCGGAACTCATGGCCAGCCTCGACGCGCAGCAACGCGAGCGCGTGCAGTCGGCGCTGTCCTATGCCGACGACCAGGTCGGCGCCCTGATGGACTTCGAGATGATCACGATCCGCGAGGACGTGACGCTCGAGGTCGTGCTGCGTTACATGCGCCGCTTCGAGGAATTGCCCGAGCAGACCGACAAGCTGTTCGTGGTCAATGCCGACAACCTGCTGACCGGCGTATTGCCGCTCAAGTGGCTGTTGCTCAACGCGCCGGACAAGACTGTCGGCGAGGTCATGGCGCGGGACGTCAACACGTTTCACCCGGATGACGCCGGCGACGAGGCCGCACAGGCGTTCGAGCGTTACGACCTGATTTCGGCACCGGTGGTCGATGGCGGCGGCCACCTGATCGGGCGCCTGACCATCGACGTCATGGTCGACTTCATCCGCGAGGAGGGCGAATCGGAGATGCTCGGGCGCGCGGGTCTGCGCGAAGAAGAGGATATCTTCGCGTCGGTGTGGTCTTCGGTGCGCAACCGCTGGTCGTGGCTTGCGATCAATCTGGGCACCGCATTCCTTGCATCGCGCGTAATCGGGCTGTTCGAGGGTTCGATCGAGAAACTGGTCGCACTGGCGACGTTGATGCCGATCGTCGCCAGCATCGGCGGCAGTTCCGGCAATCAGACGATCATCATGATCGTGCGTGCAGTGGCGGTGGAACAGGTCGGCACCGGCGCGATCCGGCGTCTGTGGCGCAAGGAACTGGGGGTGGCGCTGTTCAACGGCCTGATCTGGGGCGGCGTCATCGGCATCGTTGCGGCGCTGATGTACCATAGTCTGGTGCTCGGGATCGTCATGACGGCGGCGATGGTGCTGAATCTGCTGCTCGCTGCGTTCATGGGGGTCGGCATTCCGATGCTGATGCTGCGTCTGGGCCATGATCCGGCGCTGGGCTCAAACATCTTCCTGACCTTCATGACCGACAGCGGCGGCTTCTTCATCTTTCTCGGCCTCGCGACCGTGTTTCTGATGCACTGAGGCAGCAACGGCGGGCCCATTGCCGATCTCCGGCAAGGCCGCGCTGACGATCCTCAATGTGGGTCGGACGGCCCTCCCAGTTCGATGCGCTTTTCGGAGCCATCAACTGCAAGCTCGGCGCGTTCGATTCGCCATCGGCCGAGGTCCTTTACCGCGTCGAGATAGACCGTACCCTTGCCCTTGGCGCCGTCGACCGCGAACGAAAGCTTCGCCGTGCCGCTCGGACCCGATTCGTTGATGCTCCCGGACGGAAATCCGGTGTTCATCGGCGTACCCAGCACTTCGATTGCCTGCGTATTGTGCTGCACGGCCGCTGCGCCGAGCCGGTAGGCTTCCGAACCCCGGAATGCGGAGAACAGCGCGAAAACACCGATCAGTAACGGCACCACGCACAAGCCGATCACGACAAGGTAGGCGACGACGCCCCATTTCGCCCAGGCACGCTGCGCAAGGCGGAAGTGCTCGACACTTTCCCAGCGCCTGTTGCGCCATGCCCATTCGTTGCCCTTCACGCCGAGGACAAACAGCATGGCGAGCCCCGCGAACGGTACCAATGCCAGCAGCGCGATCGGCGTGTTGTTGCCGATTCCCCAGATCCAGTTCAGCAGGAACGCGCCCCAGTTCCAGCGGTTCAGTTCCGCGGGAACGGTGGTCGCGGCGCCCCGTCCGGATGTGTTTTCAACGACAACGGCAGCCATGGTCTTCTACCCGAACATTGCCTTGGGCCCGTTGCATTCTCCGTCGGGAGCGCGCAGCGTGGCGGCCACGGCCGGACCCGCGCAGAAAAAAGCCTGGATGGTACCCGTCCACCGGACTATCAGACGCGTCCGCGCACCGGAATCAATGCACCGGTGATCGCGTTCGCGGCATCCGACAAGAGAAAAAGGATGACGTCGGCAAGCTGTTCGGGTTTCACCCAGCGATCGAAATCCGCTTTCGGCATGTCGGCACGATTGGGCGGCGTGTCGATGATGCTTGGCAACACCGCGTTGACCGTGATGCGCCTGTCCTTCAACTCTTCCGCCAGCGCCTCGGTGAGG
>JBAVZT010000089.1:0-1679 GCA_049588955.1 Rhodanobacteraceae bacterium
GCTCGTGCTCGACCAAAGCGGCTTCGACCGCCTTGAATTGCGCGTCAGGCAATGGCTTGCGCAGATCGACGCCGCTGATTTCAGCTCCGAGATGCACGCCTTTGCGCGTCACGCGCACGCCGGCTTCTTCGCTGGTCAGTGCCTTGCCGTGGGTGAAGGTGAAGGGCTGGTTCATCGCGCAACGCTCCCTGGTCCGGCTTTGCAGGGATGATGCCCAAATTTCGCGACCGGCGCTAGCGCGCGTCCAACATGGTCGAGGGCAGCCACAAAGCCAGCCCCGGGAAAATCGTCACCAGCGCCACGGCAACGCACATCAGCAAGAACAGCGGCAGCGTATAGGCGCCCACGGTGAAGATATTGCGCCCGGTCATGCCTTGCAGGACGTAGAGATTGAAGCCGACCGGCGGCGTGATTTGCGCCATCTCCACCACCAGCACGACATAGATGCCGAACCAGATCAGGTCGAAGCCGGATTTCTCCACCAGCGGGATGATGATCGAGGTGGTGAGCACCACCATCGAGATGCCGTCGAGGAAGCAGCCGAGCAGGATGTAAAACAGCGTCAGCGCGGACAGCAGCGCCCAGGCCGGCAGATTGAAGCCGCCGATCCATTCGGCCAGCGCGCGCGGGATGCCGGTAAAGCCCATGGCGGCCGTCAGGTAAGCCGCGCCGGCGAGGATGAAGGCGATCATGCAACTGGTCTTGGTGGCGCCCAAGAGCGCGTCGCGGAAACTGTCCACGCTCAGTGTGCCCGACCACCCCGACAGCGCCAGTGCCAGGAACACGCCGACCACCGCCGCCTCGGTCGCCGAGGCCAGCCCCCCGTAGATCGAGCCGATGACGCCGAGAATAAGTAGCATCACCGGGATCAGCCGCCGCGCCGCTTTCACGCGGTCGAGGAAAGCGACCGGCGGATCGGGCGGTGGCATGCGCGCCTTGTTGGCCAGCGCCCAAACCATGATGAAGCCCATGAACAGCAGCGCCAGCATGATGCCGGGTATGACGCCGGCGATAAACAGCCGCGCGATCGATTGCTCGGTCACGGTGGCGTAGATGATCAGGATGATCGACGGCGGGATCAGCAGGCCGAGCGTGCCGGAGCCGGCGAGCGTGCCGATCGCCATCTTCTCGTCGTAGCCGCGCTTGAGCAATTCCGGCAGCGCGATGCGGCCGATGGTGGCGCAGGTGGCGGCGGACGAACCCGACACCGCGGCGAAGATGGCGCAACCGACCACGTTCACGTGCAGCAACCTGCCCGGCAGCTTCTGCACCCAGGGCGCAAGGCCCTCGAACATGTCGTCGGACAATCGGGTGCGATAGAGAATCTCGCCCATCCAGATGAACATCGGTAGCGCGGTCAAGTCCCACGAATCCGACGCCGCCCACATGGAAGTGGCCAGCACCTGTCCCGGCGGAGTTGACATTGTTGTGACGATAGCCACCAGCCCGACGATCGAGAGCGCGATTGCGATCCATATGCCGGAAGCGAGAATAGCGAACAGCAGCAGCATGAGGACGAGGGAGAGCTCGACGACGGACATCGTTCGCTACCCTTCCTTGCCGAGCGTGAAGGCCTCTTCGGCCTTGCGAAAGCTTGCGTGGCCGCCCGTTGCAACGAGAAACAACTCGTCCAGCAGCGCGATGGTGAGAATGAGGGCGCCGAGTGTCATGACGATTTG
>JBAVZT010000090.1:0-4518 GCA_049588955.1 Rhodanobacteraceae bacterium
GCGGCCGGCGGCAGGGCGCTGGCATTGAAAGTCGATATTCGCGACGAGGACCAGGTACGCGATGCGGCTGCGCGGACCGCCGCTCACTTCGGTGGTATCGACATCGTCGTCAACAATGCCAGCGCCATCTGGCTGGCCGCCACCGCCGACGTGCCCATCAAGCGGTTCGACCTCATGTATCAGGTCAACACGCGTGGCACCTTCGTGACCACGCAGGCATGCCTTCCCTATCTCGAAAAGGCGGTCAATCCCCACGTGCTGATGCTCTCGCCGCCGCCCAATCTGGATCCGAAATGGTTCAAGCACCATACCGCGTACACCATCGCCAAGTACGGCATGAGCCTGTGCGCGCTCGGCATGAGCGCTGAATTCGCCAAGGCCGGTATAGCCGTGAACGCGCTGTGGCCGCGCACGGTGATCGCGACTGCCGCGATCGCGATGCTCGGCGACAAGGTGAAGCCGGAGAATTGCCGCAGACCGGAGGTCGTCGCCGATGCCGCGCATGCGATCGTGTGCAAGCCGGCACGTGCGTTCAGCGGAAACTTCTGCATCGACGAGGATGTATTGCGCGAAATCGGCGTCACCGACCTCGATCGCTACGCCGTCAAGCCCGGCGCGCCGCTGTTGAAGGATCTGTTTCTGGATTGAGTCACCGTCGATCCTGCGACCGGCGACTGCGGTCAGTTTTCAGGATCATGCGGATCGCGCCGGCAGGAGCCGGTATTCGGACCCGTTTGAAGTGCTCGCTTGCGATGCGGTCACCAATCCAGTGCGGCGGCGAGGTCGTCGATCAGATCTTCGCTGTCTTCGAGGCCGACCGAAAGGCGCAAGAGATTTGCCGGCGACACCGGATGCGCGCCCTCGACCGAGGCCCGATGTTCGACCAGGGATTCGCAGCCGCCGAGTGAGGTCGCGTTGACGAACAAGTGCACACGCGAGGCGACCTCGATCGCGGCGGCGCGACCGCCGTTGACGCGAAAACTCAACATGCCGCCGAAATCGCGCATTTGGCGCGCCGCCAGCGCGTGCTGCGGATGCGATTCGAGCCCCGGATAATGGACCGCCTGGATGCGCAGGTGGCCTTCGAGAAATTGCGCGACTGCACGAGCGTTCGCGCAATGGCGTTCGATGCGTACGGGCAGCGAGCGCAATCCGCGCAGGACCAGCCACGCCGCGAACGGGGAGGCGTTGAACCCGATGGTCGACGAGACCAGGCGCGCCGTTGCGGCCAAATCCGAATCCTGGCGGAAGATCAATGCGCCACCCATCACATCGCTGTGGCCGCCCATGTACTTGGTCGCCGAGTGCAGGACGATATCCGCTCCGAGCGTCAACGGGCGCTGCAGCGCAGGCGTCGCGAAGGTGTTGTCGATGACGAGCCTTGCGTCGTGCGCGCGCGCCAGCTCCGCCAGCGCGGCGATGTCGATCACCTTGAGCAGCGGGTTCGACGGCGATTCGGCCCAGAGCAGGCGCGTGTTCGGCGCCAGCGCCGCCCGCACCGCATCGAGATCGGTCATGTCGACGCTCGAAACGCCAAGACCCCAGCGCTCGAAATAGTCGCGCGCCAACGTGCGAAAGCCGTGGTAGATATCGTCCTGCAGCAACAGATGACTGCCGGTCGGCAGTGCCTGGAGCAGCGTGCTGCCGGCCGCCATGCCTGACGCGCAGAACAGCGCTGCGGCGCCTCCTTCGAGCGCGGTCAATGCCTGTTCGAGACGAAGTTGGGTCGGGTTGTCGCCGCGCTGATAGGTGAAGCCGCGCGGCGCACTGCCATCCGGCGCATGCTCGAACGTGGTCGACAAGTGCAGCGGCGGAGTGACGGCGCCGGTTTCCGAGTCGATCGCAGCGCCCGCGTGGACGGCGAGGGTATCGAACTTCATGTTCAATCCTTGGCTTCTCCGATGGCGCGAAATGCGCTGCGCGATGCCTCCAGCGTATCCGCCATGTCCGTCTCGGAGTGCGCGGCCGACATGAATCCAGCCTCGAATGGCGAGGGTGCGAAGAACACGCCACCTCTGAGCATGCGGCGAAAGAACCGCTTGAAAGCGACGGCGTCACAGGCTGTGGCCTGCGCGAGAGAGGTGGCCTTTTGCGCGCTGAAGAACAGACCGAACATGCCGCCGACCCGCGTCACGCTGAACGGAACGCCGGCTTCGGTAGCGCAGGCGAGCAAGCCGTCGGTCAGGAGACGTGTCTTGCGAGCCAGCTCCGCATGGAAACCCGGCGCCTGAATCAGCTCGAGCGTTGCGAGTCCGGCCGCCATCGCGATCGGATTGCCGCTCAGCGTTCCGGCTTGGTAGATCGGGCCTGTCGGTGTGATCATTTGCATGATGTCGCGGCGACCGCCGTAGGCGCCGACGGGCATGCCGCCGCCAATGATCTTGCCGAACGTGGTCAGGTCCGGGATTACCCCGTAAAGCGCCTGGGCGCCTCCGAGCGCCACGCGAAAACCGGTCATGACCTCGTCGAATATCAACAATGCGTCGTGCTCCGTGCAGAGCGCGCGCAAACCGGCGAGGTAACCATCGGCCGGTTCAATGCAGTTCATGTTGCCCGCGACCGGTTCGACGATGACGCAGGCGATCTCGCTGCCGGCTTCGGCGAAGAGGATGCGTGCTGCATCGAGGTCGTTGTACGGCAGCGTCGTGGTCAGGTCCGCGAGCGCCCTGGGCACGCCCGGTGAATCCGGCACACCCAGAGTCAGCGCGCCGGAACCGGCCTTGACCAGAAAACTGTCGCCGTGCCCGTGATAGCAGCCTTCGAGCTTGACGATACGCTCACGCCCCGTGTAGCCGCGGGCGAGGCGCACGGCCGACATGGTCGCCTCGGTACCGGAGTTCACCATGCGCAGCATTTCCACCGACGGCACAAGCCGGGCAACGGTTTCAGCCATCGTCACTTCCGCCGCGCAAGGCGTGCCGAATGAAAGGCCGTCTTGCAAGGCCCGCTCAACGGCATTGCGCACGAACGGATGATTGTGCCCCGCGATCATCGGTCCCCACGAGCCGACAAAGTCGATGTAGCGGTTCCGCTCGACATCCCACAGATAGGCGCCGTCGGCGCGTGCCGTGAAGAACGGCTCGCTGCCGACGGATCTGAACGCGCGCACCGGCGAGTTCACGCCGCCTGGCATCAGTTGCTGTGCGCGGTCGAACCAATCGTGGCTGGTGTCCATCTGCGTATCACGCTCCCGGGTTCCTGCTGGTGAACAGATCCGCAAATCGTCGCGCGGCGGTTTGCACATCGATCGCATCGAACACGGCGGAAATCGCGGCGAGACAATCGGCTCCGGCCTCGATCAATTCGGAACCATTATCGGGCGTGATGCCGCCGATCGCGACGATCGGCAAGCCGAGCGCACGTGCGTCGCGCAGGATCTGTGGACTTGCCCGGCAGGCGGATGGCTTGCTTGACGACGTGAAGAACGCGCCGAATGCAAGATAATCCGCGCCGGCGGCAGCCAGGTCCCGCGCCCGCTCGATCGAGTTGTAGCACGAGACGCCGATGATCGCATCCGCGCCCAGACGTTCGCGTGCGCGCGCAACGTCGAGGTCGTCGCGTCCAAGGTGTACACCGGCCGCTCCGGTCGCCGCGGCCAGTTCGACGTCGTCGTTCACTAGCATCGAAGCCCCGAGTGGTGCGCACAACGCGACGAGTGCGTGCGCCTCGCGCAGTCGACGACTGGTATCCGCTGTCTTGTCGCGGTACTGCAGAATTCTGGCGCCACCGGACAGGGCCGCCGCGCACGCATTTCGCAAGTCGGTTCGTGGACCATTACTGATCGCGTAAAGGCCTTTGAAATTCGACGGCATCGACATGGTTTCGTGGCGCTGCGCTTTTTTGTCGCGAGGCAAGCTGCGAGAATAACCGGATTCCCCAATCCCCCGACCCGGTCCATGTCGCCAGCAAACGTCGCTGCACGCGAAGACGCACCTTTCCGGACCTTCATGTGCGTCGTCTGCGGTTTCATCTATCACGAGTCCGAAGGCTGGCCGGAAGATGGCATAGCACCCGGAACCCGGTGGGAAGACGTACCGGAGACCTGGACTTGCCCGGATTGCGGCGTCACCAAGTCGGATTTCGAGATGGTCGAGGTCGGATAAGGAGACGCTCGACGGCAACAACAGCAACCGCAAGGCGTACCGAGTCCCTCAGCGCTGGATCCGCAATTCATCGCCAGGCTTTGCGCCGATCGCATCGGCCTGCCCGCCGTTGAGTTCGAGCACATAGCGCGCCGGTCCTGCACTCGAATAAAGCGGGCACGGATCGGACAGGCACGGCGGCACGCGTTGCTGCACGTTGATCAACTTGCGCTGGTCGTCGAAAAACAGCATGTCGAGCGGAATTTTCGTGTTCTTCATCCAGAACGTGCGCACGGCGCTGCCCGGAAAAACGAACAGCATCCCGTGATCCGGTGCCATTTTCTCGCGGTCCATCAGGCCGCGCCGGCGCGTTGCGTCGTCCTCCGCCAACTCCGCAGTGAATCGCTGGCCATCGATCGCGACGGTGGCGTTCGCT
>JBAVZT010000091.1:0-7968 GCA_049588955.1 Rhodanobacteraceae bacterium
CCTGGAAACGCTGCCGCGCATGCTCGGCGCGCACGCGCGCCGCAGCCGGGGGCGAGTCTGTCTCATTTACCGGTACCGGTAGCATGGCGATGCAATCCACCGGACACGGCGCCAGACACAGCTCACAGCCCGTGCACTCGTCGGTCAGGATCGTGTGCATGCGTTTCGCTGCGCCGACAATCGCGTCGACCGGGCAGGCCTGGATGCACTTGGTACAGCCGATGCAGGCGGACTCGTCGATCCACGCGACTGCCCGCGGCTTTTCGACACCGCAGGCCGGATCGAGCGCAATGATCTCGCGGTCCAGCAGGTCGGCGAGTTGCCGGATGCCTGCCGCACCGCCCGGCGGGCAGCGGTTGATCGGGGCGTCGCCGCCGGCGATCGCGTCTGCATACGGCTGGCAGCCGGCATATCCGCATTGACGGCACTGCGTTTGCGGCAGCAATGCATCGATGCGGTTCGCGAGAGCCGACGACACGATCATTTCACCGGCATGCCCGCCGTGCCGCCCTCATCGACGCCGAGCAGGAACAATTCCGCGCCGCCGCTGCCGGCCGACAGGATCATGCCTTCGGAGACACCGAAGCGCATCTTGCGCGGCGCGAGGTTGGCGATGAATACGACATGGCGACCGACCAGTGCCTGTGGATCGGCGTACGCGGCGCGAATGCCGGAGAAGATCTGACGCGTTCCGAGTTCCCCGGCGTCGAGCTCGAAACGCAGCAGCTTGTTCGATCCCTCGACCGCCTCGCAGACGAGCACCTTGCCGATGCGCAGGTCGAGCTTCGTGAAGTCGTCGATCGAAACCGGAGCAGGGCCGAGGGCCGAGGGTCGAGGGTTGGAACGTGTTGTCGTTTGGTCTGTCGTTGGGGTGGCTTCAGACGTTATGCCTTTTCCTGCTCCTGCAGTCGCTTCGTCGGCGGGATTCAAGGACTTTTTGGGCGCTTCGATCATGGCTTCGATCTTCTTCGAGTCTATACGCGACAGCAAATGTTCGAACTGATTGATTCTCCGAGGAAGACGCCTGACATCCGCAAATCGGCGCGGCGCTTCCGCATCAAACAGTGTTTCGGCACGAGATGCCAAGGCGGGAACAATCGGCCTCAAATAGATGAGGCACACATAAAAGCAACATAGACAATCAGTACAGACTGCTTGCAACTTCCTTCTTGCATCCGGGCTGTCATCCCTGGCCAGGAGCCACGGTTTTTCCGCGTCCCAATTCTGATTGGCTACATCTGCAAGCCGCATGATTTCTCGAACAACGCCAGCATAATTGCGTTCTTCGTACAAAACCGGAATCACTTCGTCCGAACCCCACGCGACCATGGTGCTCTTGAAGTCGAGGTCATCCGCAACCGCCAATTCCGAGTTGAAATACTTCGTGATGAATCCCGCGGCGCGGCTTGCAAGATTTACGAACTTGCCGACCAGGTGAGAATTGACGCGCTCCTCGAAGTCCTTCAGATCGAGATCGAGATCGGCGAGCGTGGGGCCGAGCAGGGTCGCAAGGTAGTAGCGCAGGTAATCCGGATCAAGATGATCCAGGTAAGTGCGCGCGTTGATGAAGGTGCCGCGCGATTTCGACATCTTGGCGCCGTTCACGGTCAGGAAGCCGTGCACGTACACCGCGTTGGGCATGCGCAGACCGGCGCCGTGCAGCATTGCCGGCCAGAACAGCGTGTGGAAATACACGATGTCCTTGCCGATGAAATGGACCATCTCGGTGCCGGCGCCGGGTTCGATGTAATCCTCGAAGCGGATCGGATGCCCGGGGTGCTTCCCGTTGTACGCGGCGCAATACTCGCGGAACGAGGCGAGGTAGCCGATCGGCGCGTCGACCCAGACATAGAAGAACTTGCCGGGTTCGTCCGGTATCTCGAAGCCGAAATACGGCGCATCGCGCGACACGTCCCAGCTGCGCAGGCCATCGTCGAACCATTCCTTTAGCTTGTTGACGACTTCGGCCTGGAGACCGCCGGCTTCGCGGCGCTCGACCAGCCAGTCCTTCAGAACGTCTTCGAAATCGGCAAGTTTGACGAACAGGTGGCGCGATTCCTTCTCGATCGGCGTCGCGCCCGAAACCACCGAATACGGATTGATCAGGTCGGTCGGATCGTAGGTCTTGCCGCACACCTCGCAGGCATCGCCGTACTGATCGGCGCTGTGGCAGTTCGGGCACTCGCCCTTGATGAAGCGGTCCGGCAGGAACATGTCCTTGACCGGATCGTAGAGCTGGCGCACCGGGCGCGCTTCGGTATGCCCGCCAGCCTTGAGGGTGTTCCAGATCCGGTAGGTCAGCTCGCGATTCGCTTCGCTGTCGGTGGTCGAGTAATGGTCGTAGACCACACCGAAATCGGCGAGATCCCGGGTGTGCTCCTGCCATACGCGAGCGATCAGTTGTTTCGGCGTGATGCCTTCGCTTTCGGCTCGCAGCATGATCGAGGTGCCGTGTGCGTCATCCGCACAGACGTAGTGCACCTCCTGACCGGCCATGCGCATGGCCCGCACCCAGATATCCGACTGGATATGCTCGACCATGTGGCCGAGGTGGATGCGGCCGTTCGCGTAGGGCAGTGCGTTGGTGACGAGGATCCGGCGTTTCTTCGGCGCATTCATGCGTCGTGGGTTCCGCGGCGTTGCTGCAAAGCGCAATTATCGCATGCGGCGTTTGCGGTCCCGTCCGGGTCCGACCGGGTCGGGGCCCGGCGATGCCCCGTCATCGTCGCCCCCGGCCCTTCGATCCGGTCAGGATGGACCGGGCTTTGCCCGAACCAGGCCTACGGCGATTTGCGCTGCCAGACCTGCGTGCGGCCGAGCAGCGAGAAGCCGATGAACCCGCGCACGTCGAGCTTCTCGCCGTTGTCGGTGACATGCACCTTGCACTTGTAGATCTTGCCGTTGTGCGGATCGAGGATATGGCCGCCGTCCCACTGATCGCCGTCGCGTTTCAGGCCCCAGAGGATGGTCATGCCTTCGACCGGCTGATTCTTGCGCTCGCCCTCGCATTCCTTGCAGATCGGATGCGGGCCCTGATCCGATTGCAGCACTTCGACGACCTTGCCGGTCAACTCGCCGTTCTGTTCGCTGATTTCGACGATGGATTTCGGCTTGCCGGTGGCGTCATCGATCGTGGTCCAGGTGCCAGCCGGTGTCTGCGCGGCGACAACGGAGCCAAGGCCAAGACCGGACAGCGCAATGACGGTCAACAGGGTTCGGGCACAGGCGTGCATATCGGCGGATTCCGGGGGGTTGGGGTTCCCACTTGACCGGATGCGCAGGCCGTCGTCAAGCGCTGAGTCCCCACGGCCTGCAACGCCGCGCGAGCCACTCCGTTACAATGGCCCTCTTGTCCAGTTGATCGAGGATGCCATTGAATCAGACCCAATCGGATCAGGCCGAACTGAACCGGCCGCCATTGGACGAGGCCAGGGTGCGCGAATTGCTGGCTGCCGAAATCGACCCGCACAGCGGCGAAAACCTGCTCGCCGGCGGCGCCTTGAAGGGCATCGGCATCACCGGGCACAAGGTATCGCTCGATATCCAGCTCGGGTACCCGGCCCTGTCCTGGCACGCACGGCTCTCGGAGTCGCTGGAGCGCGTGCTTGAAGCCGATGCGGCGATCGATGCCGCGGCGGTCAGCGTGTCCAGTCGCGTGCATGCGCATCGCGTACAGGAAGGTCTCACCCCGCTTCCCAACGTACGCAACATCATCGCGGTCGCGTCCGGCAAGGGCGGCGTCGGCAAGTCCACGGTGGCCGCCAATGTCGCGCTCGCGCTGAAAGCCGAAGGCGCGGCGGTCGGTGTGCTCGACGCCGACATCTACGGGCCGAGCCAGCCGCGCATGCTCGGTATCTCCGGCAAGCCGGAGTCCACCGACGGCAAGCATCTCGAACCCAAGCGCAATCACGGTATCGAGGCGATGTCGATCGGTCTTCTGATCGACGAGGACACACCGATGATCTGGCGCGGTCCGATGGTGACCCAGGCCTTGCAGCAGATGATCAATGAAACCAACTGGAGCGGCCTGGATTATCTCATCATCGATCTGCCGCCCGGCACCGGCGACATCCAGTTGACATTGTGTCAGCGCGTGCCGGTTTCCGGCGCGCTGATCGTGACCACGCCGCAGGATATCGCGCTGCTAGACGCGAAGAAGGCGCTCAAGATGTTCGAGAAGGTCAATGTGCCGGTACTCGGCGTCATCGAGAACATGGCGATTCACGTGTGCTCCGAGTGCGGACACGAGGAGCACGTGTTCGGAGCGGGCGGCGGTGCGCGCATGGCCGAACAATACGGTGTGCCGCTGCTCGGTTCGCTGCCGCTCGATATGCGCATCCGCGAGCAGGCCGATGGCGGCAGCCCGACCGTGGCCGCGTCGCCGGAATCGGATATCGCGGCACGCTATCGCGAGATTGCGCGCAATGCCGCCGCACGCCTCGCGCTGCGCGCGAAGAACAAGGCGATCCAGTTTCCCAAGATCGTGGTACAGAATACGTGAGGAGCGAGGGTTGAGGGCTGAAAAGCGCGCCGTCGCAGCCTTCGGCACTTCACCTCAAGCCTCACCCTTCAGCCCTCAGCCCTCGGCGAGCATAGCGAGCCCCATGACCATCAAATCCGATCGCTGGATCCGCCACATGGCGGAACAGCACAAGATGATCGAGCCGTTCGAGCCCGGACAGATCAAGCAGAACGGCGGTGTCCGCCTGATCTCCTACGGCACCTCGAGTTACGGCTACGACGTGCGTTGCGCCGACGAGTTCAAGGTGTTCACGAACATCAACTCGACGATCGTCGATCCGAAGGCGTTCGACTCGCGCAGCTTTGTCGATGTCTCTTCCGATGTGTGCATCATCCCGCCGAACTCGTTCGCGCTCGCGCGCACGGTCGAGTATTTCCGCATTCCGCGCAAGGTACTGACCATCTGTCTCGGCAAATCGACCTATGCGCGTTGCGGCATCATCGTCAACGTCACTCCGCTCGAGCCCGAATGGGAAGGCCATGTCACGCTGGAGTTTTCCAACACGACGCCGTTGCCGGCCCGCATCTATGCCAATGAGGGTGTCGCGCAGATGCTGTTTCTCGAATCCGACGAGGAATGCGAGACCAGCTACAAGGATCGCGGCGGCAAATACATGGGCCAGAGCGGTGTCACCTTGCCGCACGCGTGAACATCCGCGGGCTCGGTAGATGCGTCATGCGTCGCCGCGGTGATAGGCTTGGCATCCCGCGCATTTCCCCGAGACGGCTCATGCAAACCTGTTTCATCAAACCCTGGTTGCACGGATTGGCGCTGGTGCTGGTCATCGCGGTGCTTGCCGCCTGCGGCGGGACCAAGCCCGACAAGATGGCGCCGGCGAACATTCCGTCGAGTTTCGACGTGACCATCCTGTCGGCCAAGGGCGACCTGTTCGACTACGACGGCGCGCCATTGACCGAGCAGGATCTCGAGAGTGCGCTGCGTTATCGCAAGGATCAGGGTCAGCCGACCGCCACCGTTCTGATGAAGCGCGGCGACAACAAGCTCAGCAAGCAGCACATCATCTCGCTCGCGCGCGTTGCCTACAACCTCAAGATCAAGGCCTACGTCGACGATGACGGCGAAATTTCCGAACTGCGCGCGCAGCTCAAGAGCGACAAGTCGGCGCCCGAACCGAAGGCGGGAAGACAGGGCCGCGAGCGGGAACGGCACCAGCGCTGACGTTTCCCGGCTGGAATCGCGCGGCCGGGCCCGGGCCATCGGCAGGCCCAATCACATCAACGACGGGAGAGACACGGTGAGAAAATGGCTGTTGGGTCTGGTTTTCGGGCTGGCATTGCTGCCGGCGGCACAACTGGCTGGTGCCTCCGACGTCAAGGACGGGAACGCCATGGTGAAGCCCGCTCCGCACGATCGTTACGCGATCGACGGCTTCGTGATGGGGAAGGCCGAACTGTTCGGTTACATCAGTGATCTGAAGGATCGCGAACATCTGTCCGGCGTGGTGCTGCGCCGCGGCGGCAACGATGCCCAGCGCAAGGCAGTCGGGTCGATCGCGAACACGCTGGAACTCAAGGCCTTCGAGGAGGACGGCGGGGAATTGAAGGCGATACCGCCGACCGCTCCGAAGTAGTCCTCGTGCTGCCGGCATGGTTGCGGATGCCGGTTAACGAAACGTGCACGAGGCCGTCCGGCGTCCCACCGTCGATGAGCATGCGATCCGCAACCGCAAAAGCCAGCGTCAGCTTGCGCCGTCTTGTCGTTTCGGGTTGGCTGGCATTGTTGTTGCCGGCCTGTGCGACCGTCGTGACGCCGTTGAGCGAGTGGAAGGATCGCCTGTTCGGCAAGGAACCGGATCCGCCGGTCATCATCGATGCGCCGGAGCAGGGCGTTGTATTGCTCGCTAGCGGCCGCCCCGAACGCATCGATGTCGGCGCGTCCTCGCCTGAGCGCAAGTTTCCCGGCGGCGAGAGTCGCTACCGCCTGATCGAGTTGCCGCGCGAGTTCGAGCATGCAAGCGTGCGCGTGCGGGTGTTGGCCCAGCCCAATCGCCATGGTCGCGGACACACCGTATTCAAGCCGACGCTGTACGTGCTGGACGATCACGAAGCGGTGCGCGAAACGCGCGAAGTCAAGCCGCTGCATCTGGATATCCGTCCGTTCCGTCCGACGCGCCTGCTGGCCTGCGTCAAGCTCGAAAGGCTGCGCCGTTTCGCGATCGCGACATCGCCGGCCGCGATTGGAGAATCCTACGAGAGCGACGTGCGCGACTCGGTCGCGGCGCCCAGCAAGGGCGGCTTTTACTACGCCACCGACGCGGTCAAGGTCAATCTGCCGTATGCGGCAACCGGAACGCTCGTCATCGAAGTGGAGCACGAGGCCGGGCCAAGCCAGGGTTGCTAGTGCGTAAGTCCGCCCGGCACATGCAGCTCGGCTGGTGTCGTCAGCACGCACTCGATGGACGCGCGGATGCCGGCGATCATCGTTTCCAGTGCCATGCCGGGCTCGCCGTGGTCGGCCGCCTGTTCCGGCAGCCACGGAAGATGGATGAATCCGCCGCGTATCTGCGGGCTGCGCGTGACGCTCCAATGCGCGAGCGCATAGAACACCTGATTGCACACGAAACTGCCGGCGCTGTGCGAGAGCGCAGCCGGAATGCCGAGTGTATCGAGATGCGCGCAGATGGCCTTGACCGGCAGCGTTGAAAAGTACGCGACCGGCGCGCCCGCGATCACCGGCGCGTCGATCGGCTGGCTGCCGTCGTTGTCCGGAATGCGCGCATCGATCAGGTTGACCGCGACGCGTTCGAGCGAGATGGCGGCGCGGCCGCCAGCCTGGCCCAGCGCAATGACGAGGTCCGGACGATGCGTTTCGAGCAGCGCTTCGAGTTGTGCGGTCGCGCTCGAGAAGACCACCGGCAGGATCGCCGCGACGATGCGCCCGTCCCCGATGCGTTCGCCGTGGAGAAGGCGAGCGACTTCGGCCGACGGGTTGACGCGCTCGCCAGCGAATGGCTCGAATCCGAGCAGCAGGATCGTCGGTTCAACCATCTTTTCAGCCCTCGGACCGCGGCCTACTAGAACACCAGCAGCCACATCAGCACGAAGTTCACCACGAGCAGCGCCAGCGCCGTCGGCCACTGCGCGCGAATCACGGCGTACTGGTCGGGCAGTTCCAGCAGCGCGACCGGCACGATGTTGAAATTGGCCGCCATCGGCGTCAACAGCGTGCCGCAGTAACCGGTGAGCATGCCGATGGAGCCGAGCACGGCCGGGTGCGCGCCGTGGCGCAGCACCAGCAGCGGCAGGCCGATGCCGGCCATCATGACCGGAAATGCCGCAAACGCGTTGCCCATGATCAGGGTGAACAGGACCATGCCCAGCGCGAATGCGGCAAGGCAGGCGAGGCGACTGTCGATCGGAATGAGCGCGGCCGTGATCGATGCGATCGCGTTGCCGACGCCGGTCGCCGCGAACACGCTGCCGAGC
>JBAVZT010000092.1:0-1637 GCA_049588955.1 Rhodanobacteraceae bacterium
ACTGCACCTGGTTGAGACCTTCCTCGATACGCTTGGCAATCGCGATCTCGCCCTCGCGGGTGAGCAGTTCCACCGTGCCCATCTCGCGCATGTACATGCGCACCGGATCGGTGGTGCGACCGACCTCGGCGTCCACCGCGGACAACACGGCAACCGCTTCTTCGGTGGCGGTCTCGTCGTCGGTGGCATTCGGCGCATCGGGCCGCAGCAACTCCAGGTCGGGCGCGATCTCGTGCACCTCGATACCCATGTCGTTGATCATGCCGATGATGTCCTCGATCTGCTCCGGATCGACGATGTCGTCGGGCAGGTGATCGTTGACTTCGGCGTAGGTCAGGTAGCCCTGCTCCTTGCCCTTGATGATCAAGGTCTTGATTTCGGACTGCTGCTCCTGGGGATGTTCGTTGGCCATGGGGTTCCGTTGATTCAGTGAGTGCGGCAACAAAAGGAGTGAAGTATAGGAGCCGCGTCAAGGGTGATGATCGCGACGGGCGGAAAAGGCGCTTTCATCGGGGATGGCGGTGCGGCCGAACCTTGGGTCTGCAGCCGTCCGCCCAGGCAGACGCAGGCGTATCCAACAGATGGGGCCGTTGCGGCGCAATTCCAGCGGGTGGCGCGAGCCTGCCGTCAACCGGTATCGAGCAGAAACGTGACCGGTCCCTGGTTGACCAGATGGACCCGCATGAACGCGCCGAACCGGCCGCTCGCGACGCGTGCGTGGCCAGCCCGGGCCAGTTCCACCAGCCGTTCGAACCAGCGCTCGGCATGTGCCGGCGCCGCGGCGCCGCTGAAACTCGGCCGCATGCCGCTGCGCGTATCCGCGGCGAGAGTGAACTGCGGCACCAGCAGCAGTCCGCCACCGGTATCGACCAGGGAAAGATTCATCCGGCCCTCGGCATCCTCGAATACACGGTATCCGAGCAGCCGCTCGAGCAGACGCCGCGCGTGTCGCTCGTCGTCCTGGGGCTGCACCGCAACGAACGCGAGCAGACCCGGGCCGATTTGTCCGACCGGCGCGTCGTCCACTTCGACGCGGGCTTCGCTGACACGCTGGATGAGTGCGATCATGTTGGAAAAACAGGGCTGAGGGTCGAAGGTCGAGGGCCGAGGGAGAAGTGATGGCAGCAACGCAATGACATGATGTCTCCCGGCTCGGCAACGTGCCGGCTATGGTGACGCACCGAACGTTTGCGTGCACAGTCATCACCCGCAGCCCTCATCCTTCGTTACCGTACGCCGTCATGACCACGCCTTCACTGTCCTGGCCGATCGCACTGCTGTACGGCTGTTTGCGGCTCGCCGGCCACCTGCCTCTCTCTGCCCTGCACGCGCTCGGCGCCGGACTCGGCTGCGTGCTGTGGTGGGTCGGTGGCCGGCCGCGTCGCATGGTCGAGCACAATCTCTCCCTGGTACTAACGCAGGATGGTGCCGAAAACAGACAAACCCTTGCACGAGCGACATTGATCGAAACCGGCAAGGCCTTGACCGAAGTTGCCAAGGTCTGGTCGGGATCGTCGACGCGCCGTCTGCGGCTGGTGCGGCGCGTTCACGGGGCGGAACGGCTGGACGCGGCGATCGCTGACGCGCGCGGTGTGATCATCGCCGCTCCCCATCTGGGTTGCTGGGAGCTGCTCAAC
>JBAVZT010000093.1:0-3181 GCA_049588955.1 Rhodanobacteraceae bacterium
GTCCGGAAGGAAGCAACGGTAGCGGGCGACTCGGGTGCCGGGATGTGACTGGCGGGGCTGCCACCCACCTGCCGAGCCCGCTCAGGTATTCGGCGTCAAGTCATCGTATGCGCTTGGGTCGACGCCACCGCGGCAGCAGCTCTCATCGCCGCCTCGCCCCCGAGCCGCGCCTGACGATGAATCGGACGAGCCATCCAAACACACTCCCAACCGATCGCTCGTCGCGGGTGCATTGTCCGGATGCAGCCAGCCGGTCGCGCCATCCACGTAGTGCTCTTTCTTCCAGATCGGCACGCGGCGTTTTATCTGGTCGATGATGAAACGGCAAGCAGCGAAAGCCGCGTCGCGATGATCGGCGCTGGCACCTACCCAGACCGCGAGATCGCCCACGGCAAGGCGTCCGATGCGGTGCACGGCGCGCGCGCCACGCAGGGAAAAGCGCCGGGTGGCTTCGGCCAGGATCGATGCGCCTTCACGGTCCGCGAGCGGAAAATACGCCTGATAGTCGAGACGTTGCACACGTCGGCCCTCATTGTGATCGCGTACCCACCCCTCGAAGGTGACACAGGCGCCGGCGGCCGCATGTGCGAGTGCGCGCTTTTCGGTGGCGGCATCGATGCACGCGTCGCTCAACGTGAAACCATTCATCCGCCCGACACCGGTGGCAGAAACACGATCTGGTCGGCATCGGCGAGTGCGTGATCCCAGTCGACCAATACCCCGTTGACGGCTACACGCAGGTGTTCGGGACCGAAAGCGAAACCGTGGCGCCGCTTGAGTTCGACATAGAGTGCCGCCGGCGTCGCCGCCGCGCAGTCGACATGTTCCTCGCCGCAGCCGGCCGCATCCGCCAGGCTTGCGAAATACAGAAGGTGGTGATTCATTTCACTACCTTGCCACCCTTCACGCGCCGCTTGCCCCCGGTCTTTTCGACGAGGCGCAACCCGGAAATCACGATCGCATGCGACAGTGACTTGCACATGTCATAGACGGTGAGCGCCGCGACGCCGGCACCGGTCAGCGCTTCCATCTCGACACCGGTCTTGTGCACCGCCGCGACCTCACAGCGAAGTGCAAGATCGCTGGAGGAAACAAACTCGCCAACAATGCGGCAATGCTCTATCGGCAACGGGTGGCAGAACGGAATCAGCTCGTGCGTGCGTTTTGCAGCCATCGTACCGGCAATGATCGCACTTTCGAGTACCGGTCCCTTGGCCGACCGCATGCCCGCACTTCTCAGCGTGACGGCCACGTCGTCCGGAAACCGCACGAGAACCTCGGCCACCGCCACACGTCGCGTCACCTTCTTGCTGCCGACATCGACCATGGCCAAGCGTCCATCGGCATCCACATGAGTCAGTTCAGGAGTACGCTTTTTCATGCATCCGGCCAACAGCGACGCTGTGCCTCAGCCGCCGATTGCGTACATTTCGACGCGCTGGCGCGATGCACTGACGTCGGGGCCGCGCAGTTCGCTGTAGCGATCGTCACGTGCGCGCCACAGCGCGGCGACGAGTCGCGACAACTCGGCATCATCGGCGCCACCGCGCAACACGCCGCGCAGGTCGTGCCCCGCGTTCGCGAACAGGCAGGTATACAGCCGTCCGTCAGCCGACAGGCGCGCGCGCGTGCAGTTGCCGCAGAACGGTTCGCTGACCGAGCTGATGAATCCCACTTCACCGCCGCCGTCGGCGAACGCCCAGCGCCGGGCGACTTCACCTTCGTAGCTCGCCGGCACTTCGATCAGCGGCCACCGCGCAGCGATGCGCGCTCGCAATTGACCGCTCGGCACCACGCACTCGCTCTGCCACGCGTTGCACGTGCCGACGTCCATGTACTCGATGAAGCGCACAACATGACCGCTGCCGCGAAAGTGTGCGACCAGGTCGAGCACCTGATGATCGTTCACGCCGCGCACGACCACGCAATTGATCTTGAGCTGCGAATAACCGGCGGCTTCGGCCGCCGCGATCGCGTCGAGCACCGTGGCCACCTCGCCTCGACCGCCGCTGAGCGTGCGGAAGGTCTCCGCGTCGAGCGTATCCAGGCTCAACGTGATGCGACCGAGCCCGGCGTCGCGCAGCGCTTCGACTTGTTCTGCGAGCAGACTGCCGTTGGTAGTCAGCGCGAGATCCCCGACACCGGCAATCGCAGCCAGGCGCCGCACCAGTTCCGGGAGCTCTCGGCGCAACAAGGGTTCGCCGCCGGTCAGTCGCAATTTTCGCGCGCCCAGACCGACGAAAATCCGGGCCAGCCGCTCGATCTCCTCGAAACGCAGACGCTCGGCCTTGCTCAGAAATACGTGATCGCGCGGGTAGCGATCCTCGGGCATGCAATACGGGCAGCGAAAGTTGCAGCGATCGAGCACGGAAATGCGCAGATCCGAGAGCGCGCGCCCCCGCAGATCACGTGGGGATGTTTCCAGCCGCAGCGGAATCGCTCCACCCATCAAGGCGTTCCTGCGCTGGTCCGTTCCGGCGACAGTGCGGCAGGTGGCGCCAACGGCACCACCTCGTTGCGGTCAGCGACGCGGTATCCGCGCGCGCGCATGGTCGCCGCGTCGTCGGTCGATGCGTAGTGGTAGATAACGAATCGCTGACGCAACTCGTTCGGATATTCGCTATCGAGGTCGTCCACGCCGGTATGCGACGGATTGCCGATCAACGCGCAATCGTGCGCCACCAGTTCATCGTGCGCGGCGTGCAATGCCAGCATTTCCGGAATCGGCCGGGTGTCGCCGGTCCACACGAAACTGCCGGCCAGCGCAATGCCGAAGGAGGTGTTGGGTGCATGATGGCGAGTCCCGAACACGTCGAACCACAACCCTTCGTGCCAGAAGCCGCGTGAAACCAGCACGGTGCTGAATCCATCCCAGAAGTTCGCGTCGCCATCGGCCACCACGTCGGGGTAATCGGCCAGGCGACCCTGCAGAATCGGCGCCAGCGCCGCATGAAAATACAGGCGCACCCGGCCGCGCAGCTCGGGATCGAAATAAGCCTGGTAGAACAGGCGCTCCAGACCACCGACATGATCCATGTGTGCATGAGTGATGTACACCGCACGCGGTGCCTCGCCGTAATGGGCGAGGTACGAACTCAGCGCCTCGGGACCGCAATCGATCATGAGCAGCGGTTTGCCGTCGCGTTCGAGGATCCCACAGGCCGAGCCGAGTTCGGGCGCC
>JBAVZT010000094.1:0-9183 GCA_049588955.1 Rhodanobacteraceae bacterium
CTGTTGCGCTCCGGCGCTGGCGGGCGATGGCCGCCTGCGCAGCGCACTGCTCGGGCGACTTCCGTTCCGGTTGACCCGGGCGCAGCAGCGCGTCGTCGCCGAAATCGTCGCCGATCTGGCTCAGCCGCTGCCGATGCTGCGGCTGGTGCAGGGCGATGTCGGCTCCGGCAAGACCGTGGTTGCCGCGCTTGCAGCACTCGACGCGATCGAGGCCGGTTGCCAGGTCGCCCTGATGGCGCCGACTGAACTGTTGGCCGAACAGCATTGGCGATTGCTCACGGATTGGCTGGAACCGCTGGCGATCAGACCCGTGTGGCTGGCCGGCAAGGTGCATGGCCGCGCTCGCCAGGCGGCGTTGGCCGAGGTCGCAGCCGGCGCACCGCTGATAGTGGGTACGCACGCACTGATGCAGGAGGGCGTTGCATTTGGGCGCCTTGCGCTTGCCATCATCGATGAGCAGCACCGCTTCGGTGTGCATCAGCGACTCGCATTGCGCGACAAGGGAGCGAGTGGCCATGCCGTTCCGCATCAACTGGTGCTTACCGCGACGCCGATCCCGCGCACGCTCGCGATGAGCGCCTATGCGGATCTGGATGTGTCGGTAATTGACGAATTGCCGCCCGGCCGCAAGCCGGTGCGCACGGTTGCGATCTCCGGCGCGCGACGAGGCGATGTGGTCGAACGCATTCGATCTGCCTGTGCCGAAGGTCGGCAAGTCTACTGGGTGTGCACACTGATTGAAGAATCCGAGATGCTCGAAGCGCAGGCGGCCGAAGTCGCGCTGGCCGAATTGAGTTCCGCGTTGCCCGGCGTGGCGATCGGGTTGTTGCACGGACGCATGAAGACCGCCGAGAAGCAGGCGACGATGGACGCATTCAAGGCCGGAACGATCCGGTTGCTGGTTGCGACCACCGTGATCGAAGTCGGCGTCGACGTACCCAACGCAAGTCTCATGGTGATAGACAACGCCGAGCGGCTGGGTCTTGCGCAACTGCACCAGTTGCGCGGCCGGGTCGGTCGCGGCAGCACCGAATCGAGTTGCGTATTGCTGTACCGGGCGCCACTGTCGGATCAGGCGCGCGCGCGCCTTGCGGTGATGCGCGAGACCAGCGACGGATTCCGCATCGCCGAAAAGGATCTCGAGTTGCGCGGTCCGGGCGAAGTGCTGGGCACGCGCCAGACCGGCAGGCTCGAATTCCGTATCGCCGATGTGATGCGTGATGCCCGTCTGCTGCCGGCGGTTCAGCAGGTCGGCGAGCAGTTGCTGCGCGACGAGCCGGAGCGCGCCGACCGCCTGCTGGCACGCTGGCTCGGTGCCTCCACCCGCTTTGCGGGGGCCTGAGCATGCTTGTGCGTCATATAGGCGCCGGCTTGCGCCAGTTGCAGTTGTCCCACTTTGCCACAGCCGTGGCGCCATGCCCTTTCTGCGGGCCGAGCGTGTTCGTGCGGTTGAACGGGAGCGAGGCCGGCGTGCGCTGCCTGCGCTGTGCATCGTCACCCGTCCACTGCGCAATGGGCTGGGCGTTGCGCGCAAGAATCGATGATCTTGCAGCGCTGGATGTCTGTGAATTGTCCGCGCGCGGACCGCTGGTGGAATACCTGCGCCGGCACACGCGCAGTCTCGCCGTGTCGGAATATTTTGCCGACGTGGAGTCCGGCACGTCGCGCGAGGGGGTTCGTTGCGAGGACGTGCAATGCTTAAGTTACGCGGATGCGAGTTTCGACCTGATGACCCACACCGAAGTGCTCGAACACGTGCCAGACGATGCGCAGGCGTTTGGCGAACTCTATCGGGTGCTGCGGTCGGGCGGATTGATGGTGTTCACGGTGCCCCTGCATGGCAGGGAGCAGACGATCGAGCGCGCGCGTTTGCGCGGTGGCAAGATCGAGTATCTGCTCGATCCGGTTTACCACGCCGATCCGTTGCGTGGCGGGCGCAACGTTCTCGCGTTTCGCGACTACGGGTACGACATTCTCGAGCGCTTGCACGCGGCCGGCTTCCCTCGGGCCGAGCGTGTTTTCTGCCACGGCCACATTCCGTGGGTGCGGCCACGCGACGTTATCGTCGCGGACAAGGCCTGACGCCATGACCGCTCGAGGGACTCCAGGCTGTCGGAGAGGCATGCAACGGGTGAAGTCTCGCCTGCGTGCGTGCGGATGTTCCGAAACGAGCCGCCATCGGTCCCGAGACAGGCGGCGAAAACTTGCGCCAGACCCGTCCGGCCGCTACTATGGCGCGCTTTTCCCGCAGTCCCGCGGAGACAGGTCATGAAAGCCGACATTCACCCGAAATATCAACCCGTTGTCTTCCAGGACCGATCGAGCGACTTCGCTTTCCTGACGCGGTCGACCATGTCCAGCAACGACAAGATCAAGTGGGAAGATGGTCAGGAATATCCGCTGGTCAAGGTGGAGATTTCCAGCCATTCGCATCCGTTCTACACCGGCAAGCAGAAGTCGATCGATGCCGGTGGACGGGTCGACAAGTTTCGCCGCCGTTACCGCTGATTCCGACACGGCGGAATGCCGGCCACAAGGGGTTTGGGCGCGCCTCATCCCGATGGATGGCGGCGACCAGGGTTCTATCGATAGCGGCGAATCGACTGATCGGCTCTCCCGGCCGGGCCCGGTTCGCATCACGATCGCGCCGAAGCAGTCCGCCGGCGCACCACTTCGCCCTTACCGGGCCTGTGCGAGGAGCCAGTTGTGTCCGACAAGTCCGTTCAATTCATTGATGCCGCCCACAATCGCAGTGCCACGTTACCGGTGATCACCGGCAGCCTCGGCGACCCCGCGATCGATATCGGCAAGCTGCACAAGGAAACCGGCTATTTCACCTACGATCCGGGCTTCATGGCGACCGCTTCCACCAGGAGCGCGGTCACCTTCATCGACGGCGACGCGGGTGTCCTGCTCTATCGGGGATATCCGATCGAGCAGCTCGCCAAGCAGTCCAATTTCCTTGAAGTTGCCTATCTGCTGATCAATGGCGAGTTGCCCGATCGCGCCGAGTTCTCGAAGTTCGAGGACGACGTGACGCACCACTCGATGATGCACGAGGGGCTCAAGAACTTTCTCAACGGCTTTCATTACGACGCGCATCCGATGGCGATGCTGTGCGGCGTGATCGGCTCGTTGTCGGCGTTCTATCACGACACGCTCGATATCGGCGAGGCGGCGCAGCGCAAGCTGGCGGCGGTTCGCCTGATCGCGAAGATGCCGACGATCGCAGCGGCGGCGTATCGCTATTCGATCGGCTGGCCGATCCGCTATCCGCGCAACAACCTCGAGTACGTGACGCGTTTCCTGCACATGATGTTCGAGGTTCCAAGCGAACCGCTGGCAATCAGCCCGGTTGCGGCAAAGGCGCTCGATCTGTTGTTCATCCTGCATGCCGACCATGAGCAGAATGCGTCGACTTCGACCGTGCGACTGGTCGGTTCGACCGGCGCCAACCCGTATGCGTGCGTCGCCGCCGGAATTGCCGCGTTGTGGGGGCCGGCGCATGGCGGAGCCAACGAAGCGGTGTTGAAGATGCTCGAGGAAATCGGCGACGTGAAGAACGTCGCCGGTGCGGTGGTCAAGGCCAAGGATCGAGAATCGGGATTTCGTCTCATGGGTTTCGGCCATCGGGTCTACAAGAACTACGACCCGCGCGCCGCGATCATCCGCGAAATGTGCCACCAGGTGCTGGAGGAACTCGGTGTCCAGGATCCCTTGCTCGATATCGCACTCGCGCTCGAGGAAGTCGCGCTGAAGGATCCGTATTTCGTCGAACGCAAGCTCTATCCGAACGTCGACTTCTATTCCGGCCTGATCTACAAGGCGCTGCGCATCCCGACCGAGATGTTCACCGTCATGTTCGGCATTGCACGCACCGCGGGCTGGGTCGCACACTGGCTCGAACAACACGAAAGCGCCGACACCAAGATTGGACGCCCGCGCCAGGTCTACACCGGCAGCACCCAGCGCGACTATGTCGGCTTGGCCAAGCGGTAAGGGCGCGAAGAGGCCTGATCCCCGGACTTGGCGAGCATTTCCTCGACCGCGGCGAGCGTCGCGCGCCGCATCGGTTTCGCGCCGGAGCGGTCCAGCGGCGCCTGACGCAGCCGATCATAGGGCAGCACGGTCAGGTCGATCGGGATGTCGCCGGCGGCGAACAGGAATGCCGGGAATTGAGCGACAAGGTTGCGGGTCAGGCGCAAGCGGCGGTCCTTTTCGCGATACGGGATCGCGCGTTCGCGCAGAAATCGGGCGACCTCGAGCGCATCGTCCGCATGAAGGTGCAGGCACACTGCGGAATGCTCGTCGGCGCTGCCATCGAGTACCGGACCGACCAGGCGTGGATCCCAGGCTTCGAAGAATCGCAGTGCGTCACGGGCGGCTTCACGCCAGCGGTGCACGATGCGCGGTTGTGACTCGCGCTGGAACAGGCGCTGGTGTTCGCGCAGGGCCTCCTCGATTTCGCCGTTGTCCGGGAAATTCAACTCGCCCGGCATTCCGAGCAGTTCGGCGGCCTTGTGTTTGGCATGCTGGTAGTCGCGCAGACCGCTCTCGCTGATCAGGCGTGCCGCTTCAACGGCAATGCGGCGGCGGTATTGGCGAGCGCGTGCGGCTTGATTCGGCACGGTTCTAGAATACGTCGTAGGCTTCACGCTGCTCGGAATTCTGGCGCGACTCGTCCGATTGCGTTTCCAGCCGCGCCACGTCCTCGACCTTGAACATTTCAAGTATCGCGCCCGGCTCGCTTGCCGGCGCCAGCAAGCCGGTGTCCGGATCGATGCGCGCGGTGGTGATGCCGGCGGGCATGTCGAATGGTTCGGTCGGCACGTCTTTCAGCGCGACACGCATGAAGTCGATCCAGATCGGCAACGCCACCTTGGCACCGAATTCGCCATGACCGAGCGAGCCGAAGTCGTCGAGACCGAGCCAGCAGCTGGTGACCAGATCCGGATTGAACCCGGTGAACCAGCCGTCGCGATGATCGTTGGTCGAGCCGGTCTTGCCGGCAAGATCGGTGCGCTTCAAGACCATCGCGGCAGAGCCGGTGCCGCGTCTTACGACGTCGCGCATCATCGAAGTCAGCAGATAGGCGTTGCGCGGATCGATTACGCGCGGAGCGAGATGCGGCTGTCCGTTCGCCGTCGCCGCAGTTGCAACAGTCGCCTGGGCGGATGCAATCGGACTGAGGCCGGCGCCGGATGCGGCAACCGGTTTCGTGCTCGCTGCGTTTTCCGGCGCCGCTGCCGTATCGCCGGCAAGCGAGCGTTCCGGACAATTGTGGCAAGCGACTTGCGGGTCGGCCTGAAACACGACGTGACCATCGCGGTCCGTTATCGTGTCGACCACGAATGGATCGATGAGAAATCCACCATTGGCGAATACCGCATAGCCGCGCGCCATCTCGATCGGCGACACCGCCGCGGTGCCGAGGGCCATCGAAAGGTTGTCGGGTATCTGGTCGAGACTGAAGCCGAAACGTGTGGCGTACTCGCGTGCGTAATGCACGCCGATAGCGTCGAGCAGTCGCACGGATACCAGATTGACCGACTTGACCAGCGCTTCGCGCAGACGCATCGGTCCGGAAAACTTGCCATCGTCATTCTGCGGCGCCCAAACGCCGTTCGGCTTGGACGGATCCGGAAAGACCGCCGGCGCATCGTTGATCAACGACGCCGGTGTGAATCCGTGCTCGAACGCGGCGGAGTAGATGAAGGGTTTGAAACCCGATCCGGGGCTGCGTGCGCTCATGGTCGCGCGATTGAACTTGCTGCGCACGAAGCTGAAACCGCCGTTGAGCGCGCGCACTGCGCCATTTTCCGGATCGAGCGACACCAGTGCCGCTTGCGCCGCGGGGATCTGCGACAGCCGCCAGTTTCCCTCGTCGTCGCGCCCGAGGCGCACGATGTCGCCGACCTTGAGCACGTCGGCCACGTTTTTCGGCGCTGGGCCGCGACGGTTTTCGTTGATGTACGGGCGCGCCCAGGACATGGCGTCGAGCGTTAGCGGGACGCTTTGCCCGTCGTCCAGATACACCAGTGCGGTATCGGCGCTCAGCTGTGTCACCAGGCCCGGCACCAGGCCTGCAGTACGGTCATGATCGGCGAGAATCCGGTTCCAGTCCTCGGGTGTCGAGGAGCTTTTCAGCTCGACGTGCGCTTCGGCCCCGCGGTAACCGTGGCGCTGATCGTATTCCATGACGTTGTTGCGCAGCGCCTGGTTGGCGGCTCCCTGCAGCGTCGAGTTGATCGTGGTCTTGACCACATACCCGTCGGTCAGCGCGGTATTGCCGAGCTTGTCCATGGCCTGCTGGCGGACCATCTCGGCAACGTAGGGCGCATTGACCTCGATGGGTGGCTCGTGTGCGAATGCCAGCTCGGGCGTGGCAACAGCCTGATCGTACGCGGCCTTGTCGATGAAATGGTTGTCGAGCATGCGCCCGAGCACGTAATTTCGCCGCTGCACCGAACGTTCGCGGTTGTACAGCGGGTTGCCGGTCGACGGAAACTTCGGCAACGAGGCCAGCATCGCGCATTCGGCCAGGGTCAACTCCGGCAGGGTCTTGCCGTAGTAGAACTCGGCGGCTGCGGCGACGCCGTAGGAGCGATGGCCGAGGAAGATCTTGTTCAGATAGAGCTCGAGTATCTCATCCTTGGTCAACGCGTTCTCGATGCGGAACGCAAGAAATATCTCGGACAACTTGCGTGTGTAGCTTTTTTCCGGGCTCAGGAAAAAGTTGCGTGCGACCTGCTGGGTGATGGTCGATCCACCCTGGGACTTGCCGCCGCCCGATACCACGACATGCAGGCCTGCGCGCAACGTACCCTGCAAGTCCACGCCGGGGTGCTGATAGAAGTTTGCGTCTTCGGCGGCCAGAAACGCGTATTTCAACCGGTCCGGGACATCGGCCATATGGACCGGTCGACGGTGCGTTTCGCCGAAGGTGGCGATCAGCTTGCCGTCGGCGGAGTACACGCGCAACGGAATCTGCATGCGCACATCCTTGAGCGCCTCGACCGAGGGCAGGCGCGGTGCGATCAGCCAATAGGCGATGGCGATGCCGAGTGCGCCGACCAATATGCCGGCCACCGCAAGATAGAGCGCATAACGCAGGAGACGAACGAGTATTTTCATGCCGATTGGCGAGGATGTGATGGCAGTCAACGTCAGCGAGGTCGACAACGGAGTATAGATCGCGTAGCGGGTGGCTGACAGGGCGCAAGGGCGCTACCCGCGAGTGGGGTCGCGGCTGAATAATGCTCCGATTTGTTCGGGACCCGCGTCGCGAGGCGCAGACCAAGCCGCGGTCGCGTGCTTCGAACGGATCGAAGCAATCCTTAAGCCATTGTCTTGGCACGGGTTTGCCAATCTGGTAAAAGCTGTGTTGATAATCCGTTAAAGTTTAGATTTAATGTCAAGGCGCATGTTTCGCTCGTAAGGGCCCGTGGGAAGGGGAAAAGTGTGAGCCCGTTCACTCCGAAGACTCCATCGCTGGTCGGCGTCGATGTCAGTTCGACCGCAGTCAAGTTGCTGCAGCTCGGTCAGGCCAACGGTCGTTACCGCGTCGAACACTATGCGGTCGAGGCCCTGCCGCCGAATGCGGTGGTCGAGAAAAACATCGTCGAGGTCGAGGCAGTCGGCGATGCGATTCGCCGCGCGCTGAATCGTTCCGGCAGCAAGGCGAAGTTCGCGGCTGCCGGCGTTGCCGGTTCCGCAGTGATCACCAAGATCATTCCGATGCCGGCCGACTTGTCCGAAGACGATATGGAGGCGCAGATACAGGTTGAGGCGAACCAGTACATTCCGTATCCGATCGACGAGGTCAGCCTCGATTTCGAGGTGCTCGGTGCGCTCAAGGACAATCCGGACATGGTCAACGTCCTGCTTGCCGCGTCGCGCACCGAGAATGTCGATCTGCGTGTCGCCGCGCTGGATCTCGGTGGCCTGACTACGCGCGTCGTCGATGTCGAGGCGTTCGCGATGGAGAACGCGTTCCGCCTGATCGCGGACCAGCTGTCGGTTCCCCGGGATGCCGTGGTCGCCGTGGTCGACATCGGTGCGACGATGACCACTCTGATCGTGCTCAAGAATCAGCGCACCATCTACTCGCGCGAGCAGGTGTTCGGCGGCAAGCAGCTCACCGATGAAGTCATGCGAAGGTACGGCCTGAGCTACGAGGAGGCCGGTCTTGCCAAACGCCGGGGGGGGCTGCCCGAGTCCTACGAGAGCGAGGCGCTGGAGCCGTTCAAGGAAGCGATGGTCCAGCAGTTGAGCCGGCTGCTGCAATTCTTCTTTGCCGGAAGCGAATACAGCAAGGTGGACCAGGTCGTCATCGCCGGCGGCTGCGCGTCGATCGAAGGCGTTCCCGAATTGATCGAGGAACAGCTCGGCGTTCCGTGCGTGGTGGCCAATCCGCTGGCAAACATGTCGCTCTCCGGCCGCGTCCAGGCGCAGTCGCTGGCGCGCGATGCGCCGGCGCTCATGATCGCCTGCGGTCTTGCGCTGAGGAGTTTCGACTGATGGCGAAAATCAATCTCCTTCCCTGGCGCGCCGAACGTCGCAAGCAGCGCGAACGCGAATTCTACGGTTTGCTCGGCGCTGCCGCTGTCGGCGGCCTGCTGGTCATGTTTATCTGGGTCGGATGGATGAGCGCGCGCATCGACAATCAGGGTGCGCGCAACAATTACCTCAAGGCCGAGATCAAGACGCTCGACCAGAAGATTGCCGAAATCGCCAAACTCGATGACACCCGGGCACGCCTGCTCACGCGCAAGCAGATCATCGAACAATTGCAGTCCAACCGCTCGCAGATGGTCCATTTGTTCGACGAGATGGTAAGGACCATGCCCGACGGCGCACGCCTGACCTCGATGAAGCAGGCCGGCGACACGCTCACGCTTGCCGGCGTGGCCGAATCCAGCGCACGCGTCGCCAGCTACATGCGCAACATCGACGTGTCCCCATGCATGGGACATTCGGACCTGGAAAAGATCGAGAACAAGACCGGTGACAAGGGCATCGACAAGCAGTTGCCGTACGTGTTTTCGCTCCGGGTAAAACTGAACAATCGCACGGAAGTCGCGCAGGGCGGCAACGCCGCCCCCGATCAGGAAGCCAGCAGCGATTGCGGGAAAGCGGCGAATGTGGCACCGACGACGCCGGCAGCATCCGGGGGCGCCGCAC
>JBAVZT010000095.1:0-2282 GCA_049588955.1 Rhodanobacteraceae bacterium
GGACATGGTCGGGCACACCGGCAACGAGGCCGCGGCCATCAAGGCGGCCGAAGCCGTCGATGTCGCCCTCGGGCGCATCACCAAGGCCATTCGCGATGCCGGCGGCGAAATGCTGATCAGCGCCGATCACGGCAATCTCGAACAGATGTGCGATTCGGACGGCGGGGCACATACGCAGCACACGGTCGGCCCGGTGCCGCTGGTGTACGTCGGGCGCGCTGCACATTTGCATCACGGAGCATTGCGCGATCTGGCGCCAACTGTGCTCGCATTGATGGATCTGCCCAAGCCCGCCGCGATGACCGGCTCGAGCCTGGTCGAGTTTGACGACTGATGCGGGGCGTTCTGCTGTCGGCGCTGGCGCTGCTTGCCTCGTTGGCGCATGCGCAGCCGTCCGGGAACGACAGCGCGCAGGCGACCAGGGAAAGCGAGACCCGCTACAAGATCGAGCAGATTCGCGGCGAGATCAAGGCATTGACCAGGGCGCGTCGCGTGACCAGCGACGAGCGCGAGGAATCGGTACGCGATCTGCGCGAGAAGGAGATTGCGATCGGCGCGGCGGCAAAAGCGTTGCACGAGCTCGATGCCAAACTCGCCGAACAGCAGCACGAACTCGATGCGCTCGAAACGCAACGCACCCGATTGGCCGATGCGCTTCGCTCGCAACGCGAGGGGCTGGCCGATCTGTTGCGTTCGGCCTACATGCTCGGTCATGACGAGGAATTGAAACTGCTGCTGCAGCAGGAAGACGGCTCGAGCATTGCGCGCGTGCTGGCCTATCATCGCTATTTCGAGCGTGCGCGCATCGTGCGTATCGATGCGCTGCTGCGCAATCTCGGACAGCTGGCCGATGTGCGCAAGGCGATCACGGCCAAGACCCGGGATCTGGCGGCAACGCGCGCAGTGCGCGCGACCGATTCGGCGCGGCTCGATGCCGAGCGCGACCAGCGCCGCAAGCTCCTGGCTGAACTCGATGCGACCCTCAAGGACCAGAGCGCACGCATTGCGGTACTCGGCAAGAATGAAAAGGCGCTCAACGAACTGCTCGAAAAGCTGCGTGATGTATTCGCCGATATTCCGCAACAATTGTCCGGCGCGCAGCCGTTCGCCTCGCTGCGCGGACGTCTGGAGTGGCCGCTTCGCGGCAAGCTGATGACCGCATTCGGTGCCGTCGATTCCTTGCGGCGCAAGAGTGCGGGCTGGTTGATCGGCGCCAAGGCCGGCAGCGCGGTGCACGCGGTATCCTACGGACGCGTCGCGTTTGCCGACTGGTTTCGCGGCTATGGCCTGTTGATGATCATCGACCACGGTGATGGTTACTTGAGCCTTTACGGCTACAATGAAGCCCTGCTCAAGGACGTCGGTGACTGGGTCAGGGCCGGAGAAACCGTTGCCGAGAGCGGCGCCAGCGGCGGCCAGCCGAGCGCAGGCGTGTATTTCGAATTGCGCCACCGCAGCCAGCCGATCGACCCGCGCGCCTGGCTCAAACCGGCTCCCGGTGGCCGTTGACGAGCGAACATCCAGCCTGCCGCGCGAGACAAGGATTAGACTGGAGCCAATCATCACGAGGCCCGTTCCATGCGTTATCGTTTTTTCCTGCTAGGTTTGTTCGTGCTGACCGGCGCGAGCGTTGCAGCGCCGCCGCCGCCCGAGTCCGCGGCGCCAAAACCGGTCCCGACGGCGGCAGCAAAGGCAGCTGCAAAAGCAGCATCAAAGGCGGACAAGGATGCGGTCGACCTCGCCGACATCCGCGCGTTTACCGCGGTGTTCAGTCTGGTCAAGCAGGCCTATGTCGAAAACGTCGACGACCATCGCCTGATGCAGGCCGCCATTCACGGCCTTCTCGCAGGCCTGGATCCGCACAGCGAGTATCTGGACAGCAAGGAGCTTCAGAATCTGAACGAGGATACGTCCGGAAGCTATGCCGGCCTCGGTGTTGAGATCGTGCAGATGGATGGGAGTTTGCGCGTGGTCGCGCCGATCGACGACACGCCGGCCGATCGAGCCGGCATCAAGCCCGGCGACACCATTGTCCGCATCAACGGCAAGAACGTGCAGTCGGATGATCTCGACGGCGCGATTGACCAGTTGCGCGGGAAGCCCGGCACCGACATCACGCTGACCATCCTGCACGAGAATCAGAGCGTACCGGTCGAGGTCAAGCTGACCCGTGAAGTCATCCGCGTGGCCAGCGTGCGCGCGCGCCTGCTCGAACCCGGGTACGCATACCTTCGCATCAGCCAGTTCCAGGCCGGCACCGGCGCCGAATTGCGACGGCGCAT
>JBAVZT010000096.1:0-2563 GCA_049588955.1 Rhodanobacteraceae bacterium
GGCGCGAGGATGCACGCGGCGCACTCGATGTCATCGGCGAACGCGCCGAAGCGCTTGCGCGATTCATGTCGCGCTATACGGCACTCGCCCGCCTGCCGCCGCCGACCCTGCGCGAATGCCCCTTCGACAAACTCGCGCAGCGCGTCGCCCAACTCGAGCAGCGCATCGCCGTGCGGGTCGACGCCGGACCGCCGGTCGTGCTCGACGCCGATCCCGACCAGATCGAACAGGCACTGATCAATCTGATCAAGAACGCCACCGATGCGTCGCTCGCCGTCGCGCACAACGATGGCGTGGTCGGTCTGCGCTGGTATTGCGACGCACGCGCCCTGATCGCGGAAATCACCGATAACGGACCCGGGCTGCCACCGAGCGAGAACCTGTTCGTCCCGTTTTTTACCACCAAACCCGGCGGCTCGGGAATCGGTCTGGTGCTTGCGCGCCAGATCATCGAAGCGCATGGCGGGACGTTGATACTGGAAAACCGCGACGATGCACGTGGCTGCGTCGCGCGACTTCGTCTGCCGCTTTGAAGGAAGTCCGACCTCTTGCGTCCAGAGCCGCGCAACCCGCGACCCGCGCAGGGTGGGTTGAGCGCAGCGATACCCATCAAATACCCGCTCGCACGCGCGAGGTCGTCCGCGCGTGGGATCCGCGTTGGGTCTGCCGTCGCCCATGCGGGCACACTGTGTTCACCGATCGCACCGGCGCAAAACACCAGCGATGGGTATCGCTATGCTCAACCCATCCTGCAATTCCGAAATACCGCAACGATGACGCGCGCCGCTGCGTCGCGCAGACTTCGTCTGCCGCTTTGAGGGAAATCCGACCTCTTTCGTCCGGCGGCCCGCGACCCCGTAGGATGGGTTGAGCGCAGCGATACCCATCAAATACCCGCTCGCACGCGCGAGGTCGTCCGCGTGTGGGACCCACGTTGGACCTGCCGTCGCCCATGCGGGCCCACTGTGTTCACCGATCGCACCGGCGCAAAACACCAGCGATGGGTATCGCTGCGCTCAACCCATCCTACAATCCTACCATTGGCCTCGCGCAGCGCGGGAGGTTCGTACGCTCGCCGGAGATGACCAATGCAGTGTATGTTTTGTCCATGAATCGCACACCATCTGCCGCACCTGCCGCGGGTCTGATCACGCAGGGTCGCATGGCCGGACTCTCCAGGCGCGCCGCGGATCTGCTCGGCAAGGCCGGCCATGCGATCGATCGACGCGATCTCGAAAATGCCGACAAGATGCTGGCGGCCGCCCTCGCACTCGCACCGGAACACCCCGAAGTGTTGCGTCTGCTCGGCGTCGGCTATCTGCTGACCGGACGTCACGCCGACGCGGTCGCGACCCTGCGTCGCGCCTTGAAGCTGCGTCCCGACGATCCCCTCGTGCTGAACAACCTCGGGAGCGCATTGCGGGATGGTGGCGACAGCGACGGCGCCGTCGCGATGTTTCGCGCAGCCTGCGCGCGCGCACCGACCCTGGCTGCCGCCTGGTTCAATCTGGGCAACACGCTCAAGGGTGATGCCAACACGCAGGAGTCGTGCGACGCGTTCGCGCGCGCTCTCGAACTCGCCCCCGAGCACCTGGCGGCACGCGTCAACTACGCCAACGTGCTTCGGGCGCTCGGCCGTATCGACGAGGCGCTCGCAAACTACCGCGAAGTCTTGCGCAGATGTCCGACGGACGCCAAGGCCTGGCTGGGATTGACCAACATCAAGACCATCGACTTGAGCCCGGAGGAGACCTCGCAGCTCCAGCGCTGCCATGCGCAACTCGCTGTCAACCACGACGGCCGCGCAATGATCGGATTCGCGCTCGCCACCGCACTCGAGCACCAGGGGCGATTCGCCGAAGCGTTCGAGGTGCTTACCCACGCCAATGCCGACCGCGCGCGCGAAGTGCCCTGGGACGCGACGGAATTTTCCGCTTCAATCGATGCGATAGCTGGCGCATTCCCCGAGATCGGCGAGAGCGCCGGCGGCGCACTCGGCGAAGAGGTGATATTCGTGGTCAGTCTGCCGCGCTCGGGATCCACGTTGACCGAGCAGATCATCTCCTCGCACCCCGAGGTCGAAGGCGCGGGAGAGCTGGGTGATCTGGGCACCCTCATCGAGAGGGAATCCACGCGCCGCGGCATGCCGTTTCCGCAATGGATCGCCGATACCGGCGTCGCCGACTGGCAACGCCTCGGCCGTATCTACCTCGAACGCACGCAGCGCTGGCGCCGGACCAGACCGCGCTTCACCGACAAGGCACTGGCCAATTGGCAATACATCGGAGCGGCGGCGCGCATGTTGCCCGGAGCCCGATTCGTCGACTGTCGCCGGGATCCTGTCGAAACCTGCCTGTCGTGCTACCGGCAATGGTTCGGTCATGGCCAGGGATTTACCTACGATCTGAATGCGATGGCCGCGTACTGGCATGACTACCGGCGTCTGATGCATCACTGGAAACAGCTGTGGCCGGCGCGCATCCACCTGCAGCAATATGAAGCATTGCTTGCCGACCCGGAAAGCCAGGTGCGCGCGCTGCTGGCTGCCTGCGGATTGCAATTC
>JBAVZT010000097.1:0-4590 GCA_049588955.1 Rhodanobacteraceae bacterium
CGTGCGACGTGTGCAGCAAACGGCTCGCAATACCGGCAGCCTGCAGTTCTTCCTGCAGGGTTGCGATGGGCTGGATTTCGCCGGAAACCACACAGGAATTGGGCGCGTTCACCGCCGCCAGCGACAAAGACGCTGGCAGACGACCCGCAAGATTTTTCTCGTCGAGGCGCACGGAAAGCATCGCCCCCGCAGGTTGCGCCTGCATCAAGCGCCCTCGTCTTGCCACAAGGCGGGCGGCGTTCGCGACATCCATGACGCCCGCTATCGCTGCCGCGACAAACTCACCGACGCTGTGCCCGATCATTGCGGCTGGGCGGATACCGACGCTGATCCACAAGCGTGCCAATGCGTACTCGATTGCGAAGGTGGCCGGTTGTGTCAAGGCGGTTTCGCGCAACGCATCCGCGTCCGCGCTGAATATGTGCTCACGCAAGTCAAAACCCAGTTCCCCGCGCAGGTTTTCGCAACATTGGTCGAGCACGCTGCGAAATACCGGCTCGCTCGCGTACAAACCGCGACCCATCCCGGCGTACTGCGAGCCCTGCCCGGGAAACATGAAAACGACAGCGGGGGCCGAGTCGGAACGATACATACGATCAGCGATGCCCACGCTTCCAATCTGCGCCACCGCATCGGCGCAATCGGCGGCGACAACGAACGTGCGTTGCGCAAACGCCTTGCGGCCAACCGCGAGCGTGTAAGCGATGTCGGCGAGGGCGGCTTGGGGGTGATCGGCCAAATGTTCTCCCAGGCGCGTCACTGCGGACTTCAGCGCTTGCGGCGTCCGCGCCGAAAGCAGCAGCAAGTGCTCGCCGTCCGTCGAGATCGATGGTTCGCGCGGCGGCGGCTCTTCAAGGATCACGTGCGCATTGGTACCGCCGACGCCGAACGAGCTGACGCCCGCGCGAAGCGGACCGTCAGCGCGCCATGGCTGCGTCTGGTCGTTTACGAAAAAAGGCGAATTGGCGAAATCGATGTTCGGGTTGGGCGTGCGCATGTGCAGCGATGCCGGCAGCTCGCGCTCGCTCAGCGCCAGGGCCGCCTTGATGACTCCGGCGGCGCCGGCAGCGGTAACCAGGTGGCCAACGTTGCTCTTGAGCGAGCCGATCGCGCAAAAGCCGCGATCGTCGGTGCTTCGACGAAACGCGCTCGTGAGACCCTCGATTTCGATCGGGTCGCCGATTGGCGTGGCGGTGCCGTGCGTTTCGACATAGGAAATCGAGCGCGCCTCCACCCCCGCGTTGGCCAGCGCGCCTGCGATGACCGCCGCCTGCCCTGCGCTGCTCGGCGCCGTGAAGCTGGCCTTGATGCCGCCGTCGTTGTTCACGGCAACACCGCGGATCACCGCGTGGATCTGATCGCCATCGGCCAGCGCATCGGAAAGCGGCTTGAGCAACACGACGGCGGCCCCATCGCTGAATACGGTTCCCTGGGCATCCGCGTCGAAACTGCGCGTGTGTCCGTCCGGCGAGAGCATCGAGCCATCCTGATGCATGTAGCCGCTGCGCGGGGGACAGTTGACCGCAACGCCGCCGGCCAGTGCCATCACGCATTGTCCGGACCGCAAGGCATCACAGGCCTGACAGATTGCAACCAGCGATGTCGAGCACGCGGTGTTGATGCTGATCGCGGGCCCGGCAAGATTGAGCTTGTGCGCAACGCGCGTTGCGAGGTAATCCTTCTCGTTGCCGAGCATCGTCTGAAACGCACCGAGTTTGTCGACGAGATCCGGCCGTGTGCCCACATGGCGCTGAAAGTAGGTCGCGTTGTGCATGCCGCCGAAAACCCCAACCGGCGCAGCGTGGACATCGGGCACGTAGCCTCCGCGCTCGAGGCATTCCCAGCACAACTCGAGAAAGACCCGCTGCTGCGGGTCCATCAATTCGGCCTCGCGCGCGGTGATGCCGAAGAACGCCGCATCGAAATCTTCGATGCCGTCGATTACGCCGCGCGCACGCACATAGTCCGGATCGTGCTGTTCGGAGCCCACGCCCGAATCGAGCGCGCCGGCGTCGAAAAAAGTGATGGTCTCTCTGGCGCCGCAAAGATTTCGCCAGAATTCCTCGACGTCGGCAGCGCCTGGAAAACGTCCGGCCATCGCGATGATCGCGATCGGTTGCGTGTCGCCGTCTCGATGGCCGTCCTTCGCGCGAGCGATCGGCACGGATGGCTCCGCCCTGTCCGTTATTGCCGCTGCCAGTGCCGCCGGTCTCGGATCGCGGAAGAACGTCGTGATCGTTGGAGTACGTGAGATCTCGTTGTTGATGCGTGCGACGGCCTTCACGGCAAGCAGCGAGTTGCCGCCGAGGTCGAAGAAATTGTCCCGTCGGCCGATACCTTCCAGGTCGAGCACCTCCGCAAACAGATCGCACAGACGCCGCTCGGTCTCTCCGATCGCGGCCTCAAAGGCGTTGGCGAGGGGCGGACGACGCTTGTCCGGAGCCGGCAACGAGCGTCGATCGAGCTTGCCGTTGTCGGTGACGGGCAGTGCATCCACTTGCACGTAGCTCGCCGGTACCATGAAATCGGGCAGCGTGCCGGCAAGCTGTTCGCGCAACTTCGCGCGCGTAACGCCGGCGCCGTCCGCGACGTAGTATGCAACGAGGCGCTTTTGCCCCGGCTGATCCTCGCGCGCGATTACGGCACAGGCGCGTACGCCGCGCAGCTGCTGCAGTGCGGCTTCGATTGCGGCGGTCTCGATGCGGTATCCGCGAAGCTTGATCTGGCCATCCAGACGCCCGACAAATTCGACGACTCCTTCGGGCAGCCAGCGCACGAGATCGCCGGTGCGATACAGGCGCTCACTGGCAGTGTCGAACGGGTTGGGGCGGAAACGCTCGCCGGTAAGATCCGCGCGTCCCAGATACCCGCGCGCGAGCCCGGCGCCTCCGATATGCAGTTCGCCGACGACGCCGACCGGTACCGGTTCGCCGCGTGCATTCACAACGTACAGTGTGGTGTTGGCGATCGGGCGGCCAATCGGAACGGAATGCATGCCGGCATCGAGATCGCGTGGAATCCGGTACGTCGCGGCGAATGTCGTGCATTCAGTGGGCCCGTATCCGTTGATGATGACGACATCGGGCAAAGCGGCGTAGGCCGCGCGCACATGGGAGACCGACAGCGCCTCGCCACCGATCAGCAACTGGGCGAGCCCGCAAAGATGGTTCGCATCCTCGTCGATAATCGCATTGAACAGCGCCGCGGTCAGCCACGCGATGCGCACGTCGTGGCGAGCGATCGTCGCCGCAAGCGCGGGGCCGCTTGGAATCCGCTCGTCATGAATGACGCAGGTGCCCCCATTCAGCAATGCGCCCCATATCTCGAACGTCGATGCATCGAATCCGAGCGGCGCCGCATGCAATACGCGAGGCTGTTCGCCGAACTCGACGTAGTCGACGTCCCGAACCAGGCGCACGATCGAACGATGTCCGATCTCGACACCCTTTGGTGCGCCGGTGGAACCGGAGGTGTGCATGACATAGGCCCGCGTCTCGTCGCCGGACACCGGCGCGGTCGGCGGTTCACGGCTGCTCTCCAGATCGTCCAGGCTCGTCGATTGCGCCGTAATTCGCTCCGGTGCCCGTGCCCCGGACGCGACGATCACGATCGTGGCACGTGAATCGCGGATCGCGAATGAGAGATGCTCGTCCGGATTTGTGGCATCAAGCGGCATGTAGGCGGCGCCAACCTTCAGAATGCCGAGCATCGCGACGATCGCGTCGATCGAGCGATCGAGCAGCAGCGCAACAATCGAGCCCGCGCTCACGCCGGACACCTGAAGACCTGCGGCCACTCGATCCGAGCGCGCGTCGACCTCGGCATACGTCGCGCTGCCGCCGGGCCATTCGACTGCGCGTCGTTCGGGATGCCTCCGTGCGGCGGCCGTGAAAAGGCCATGCACGGTGTCGTCCCGACGACGTGCGACCGCTGTTGCATTCCACGCAACCAGCATGCGTTCGCGTTGCGCGTCGTCGATCGCCGATACCGCTTCGATTTGCTCGCAGGTCCCGAGGCATTTCAGCACCTGGACCAGGCCCGCAGCCAGCAGCGCGACGGATGCCTCGTCGAATAGCGATTCGGAAAAAATGGCGCTGAGTGTCGTATTGCCGGTCGGTTCGAGGTGCCAGACGAGCGGCAGCCCCGTTGCTGGTGGTACATTTCCGGAATCGCCGGTCCACGAGCCGATCGCGCTTGGGGGCGGCTCCGGACGCTGGCTCGCATTCATTGCCGGGACATACCCGTCCTGGCTGCCGCCGCTCAGCCAATCATCGAGAGAACCGTTCGCGGGCAGTACGAATGTGACAATTTTCGACGACGATGCCGACTCCCGGATCGATACAAGGGAATTGCCGGTCAGGCGTGAGTCGAGAATTGCAAGTGCAGCGCGATGGATCCTGGAGACGGCGATATCCAGGCGCTGCGCGCGATCGCGGATTGCCGACACGATCGATGCGTCAAGTGGACAGCTGAAGTTTCCCGTGGCCGGCGCATCGGCGTGGCGCCGTTCGTACACCAGTACGTCAAGTAGCGCCGTGGTTTCCGCAATGGCCGTCGAGCCGATCGAATTGTCGAAAGTTCCTTTCACGA
>JBAVZT010000098.1:0-18094 GCA_049588955.1 Rhodanobacteraceae bacterium
ATATGGTACCCCGACGGCCGGGTGTCGCCCCCGGAGTGCGCGTTGACGTCCAACATCGAATCCGTCGCGGGCGGCAACGGTATGCAGGCGTCACCGGCGCACCCGACCATCGGGAGGCCGTACGCGATCACGGGATGCGCACGGCGCCCGACTCGCGCCATGTCGTCACGGCGAGCTCATTCGAAACCGTTGGCGGACACCAGATTGCCGTCGCCGACGCTGCCGAATTCGTCCGCGCCGATATCGTACGGCGCAACTCGCGCGCCGCGGTCCCTGTCGTCAACGACTTGCGAAAGCACGGTGCCGGCATCGATCGCCGGGCTCCCTGCCGGCAGATGGCCGGTCGAATCGACTGCGAAGGCCGTTTCCAGACTGGACATGTCGGTCGCCTCGAAACTTTGCCATTGCGGCATTGTCGCGCCGCCGGACAATGGGCTTCCGGGCCGGCCATCAACGAAATTGCAGGATCCGGTCGAGTTGTAGTAGCCGTTCCAATCGGTGTTCGGGTTGCCGTCCAGCGCCGACAGGCCGCCCAGTTCGTCCACCCACCGAATCGCGACGCAGTCGCCGCTGTTGTGCTGGATCACCAGGTTGTTCCGGATCAACGGATTCACGCTCGGGGGACGCCCGGCAGTCGGATCCCAGTCCTGGAACGTGATGCCGAAATAGATCGCAGCCTGACCTTCGAGGGCGGTGTCCACGACCGTATTGTTGGCGACAACCGCGTCCTTCGCCGCATAGAGGGCGATGCCCGCATAAGTCGTGTTGCGTATGAAATTGTTGCGCACGGTGCCGCGGATCGCCTCGTAATACTCCGGATTGACGACCGGATCGAAGTACTCCGGACTGGTATCGAAGCCGACGCGAATGCCGCCCGAACCGGTGTTCTCGATCACGTTGCGTTGTACCAGCGCATCGGTGGCGCCGCCCTTGAAGTAGAGTCCGGTCGTGGCGATGTCGTGGATGTAGCAATCCTCGACCAGCATGTTCGACCCGTTCACGTTGTCGATGCCGTCCGCGTTCTTGTCTTCCTGCGGCGTACCGGGTGGATAGATCGTGCCGGTATTCCAGATCTCGCTGTTGCGGATCGTCACATAGTTCGATTTCGGTGTGATCTTGATGCCGTCGCGGCCGGTGTCGTGCACCTTCAGATTCTCGAGCAGAATGTGCGACGCTCCGGTTCCGTCTTCACCGCCGGGAAGGTACCAGTCCGTGTCCATCTTGATGCCGTAGTAGGCAGCGCCGCTGATATCCAGTCCGGAGATATGGCTGCCCGACGCGCTGGCGTCTATCCATATGGTGGCACTGCTTTCCGGCGCGTCGGGATCGCAATAGATATGCGCCGTTTCGCCGGGATAGGATCGCAGCGTCACAGGAACGCGAAGACGCACCAGACATTCGTTGTAGACGTAATTTCCGGACGGGTTGCGCACGGTAACCGTGTCGCCCGCTTGTGCGACACCATTCGACGTGTTGAACACACGGTTGATGGTCTGGAACGGCGACGCCAAGGAACCGTCGCCGGTGTCGTCGTTACCGGTCGGTGAAACGAACCATTCGGTTGCCAGTGCCGGCACCGAAAACAGGGTCACAAAGAACAATGCAAAACGAATCATTAGGCTATTCTCGAAAGACTTGTTTGGATGCAGGTTGCACTACACGCCCGCTACCGGCACGGAAGGGTGTCCACCATGACAGGGGGCGCAGCGTACAGAGGGGATGCGCAGCTTACTGTGATCGGATCCGCAAAACTGAAAGCGGCTCCGGTTCCGCTTGTCGGCCACAAGCGACTGAACCACCGACATTTTGCGCGATTAGCAGCAATGCCTGTGTAAACAAAATGTAACCGAGTCGACGCAGGCGACGCCGCTTCATCCGCGGCGACGCAACCGCCGCAGCCAGGATTTCACGGCAGGTCCGAGCATGTTTCGTGCGACGCCCTTGGCGCGCATCCAGTGCATCGGCAGCGAATCGCCGAGGGCCACTTCGACGACCGTGACGCGCCGCGATTCGAGCGCGGCATGCAACACCGCGTCCGGATCATTGTGCAGGCGTACGTGCGCAGCACCAACCGTTTCGGCCAATGCGGCGATGTCCGGTCCGGAAAACACCGTACCGAAAGCATGGCCGGACATGTCGAGCTGTTGCGCACGGATCAGCCCATAGGCACCGTCGACAAACACGATCACCGTCAGACGCAAGCGCTCGCGCACGGCCGTCAGGAGTTCCAGACCGGACATCGCGAGTCCACCGTCGCCGATCAGTGCCACGACCGGACGCTCCCGATCGGCCAGACACGCGCCGATCGCGGCGCCGATCGCAAAACCCATCGACTGCAGGTTTGTCGGCGTGATGAAACCGCGCGGATGCAGCACGCGAAAATGACGGCGCGCAAGCACCTGATGCAGGCCCGAGTCGGTGACCAGGCAGGATGCGCGCGGCATGACCCGGCGCAGCGCGGCGAAGAACGCCTCGGGTCTGCCGCCCGGCACGCCGTGGATACGCGGCTCGACGTGTTCGCCTGCGCCTTCGGCGCGGCCACGCTCGCGAAAGTCGGCAATCTCAGCAGCGCCAAATCCGTCCTGGTGCGCATCCCGCGCATCAAGTCCGGTCAACAACTCGGCGAGGAACGCTCGCGCATCGGCGCAAATCGCAAGGCGCGCGGGATAGTTCGCGTTGAGTACTTCGGCCGAGGCGTCGATGTGGATGAGCTTGTCCGGCGGGATCCGCAGACGAAATCCGCGGCTGGCGTTGTGCGAGAACTTGCAGCCGATCGCAAGCACGACATCGGTGGCCGCGATCAGTGCGTTGAGCGTTACGGCACCGGTGCCGCCCAGTTCGAAACCGAGCGACAAGGGATGGTCCTCTGCGACGACGCCCCGACCCGACGTTGTGGTCACGACCGCAGCCGATAGCCGCTCGGCTGTTTGCGCGACGAGATCGGCAGCTCCGAAGCTGCCCTGGCCGGCCAGGACCACACAATGCTTTGCCGCGGCCAGCGCATGCACGACATGGGCGACATCGGAGTGGTCGACCGCGATAGGCGGCGCGCTCGGTGGCGTCGTGCTACCGGCCACACGCTGATCGAGCACCTTGCGGGCAATATGGACCAGTACCGGACCAGGCTCGCCGCCCAATGCCCGCGCATATGCGGTCGCGAGTGCGGAGGCGATCTCCTGCGCCTGCTCGATCGGCTGGACGGACTTGACCACCGCACCGGCCATCGCGGCCTGATCGATCGCCTGCAACTGGAAGTGCTCCCCGGGCGCGGTAGCGGGCTGGCCGACCAGATGCAGCAGCGCGGCGGAATCGAGGAAAGCCTCGGCCACGCCGGTCATCGCCCAGGTAAACCCCGGCCCCGGAATCGTTGCCAGAGCGGCCAGGCGCCCCGATGCGCGGTAATAGCCATTGGCCATCATTGCCGCGGACAACTCGTTGGTCGCCACGACCGTGCGCAAGGCCGATGTTCGCAGCGCTTCGTACAGCGCGACGTTCTGTGTCCCGGGCAGGCCAAAAACGCAATCGACACCGAGTTCGCGCAGCGTCTCGCAGATCCAGTCGGCCCCGGTCCGTGTTGTCGACATCACGTTTCCTTGCGTACTCCGCGACGCAGCGCTCTCGCCAGCAACCGCTTGCCCTGGCGCGGCAGCAACGCGACCCGCTCGGCGGCGCGCCAGCGCAGCGAATCGGGCCGTGCGATTTCCAGGCACAAGGTCAGCTCGCCGCCGAGCTGGCTCTTGAAATGCGTGACCGGATTGAGTTCGGCGTCGGTCAGGTCGTTGGCCCGGTAACCTGCCTCGGCCAGATCTTCGAACACGCGCCAGCGCAGGAACGCCGAGGCGCCGAGATTCAGGAATTCTCCGTCGGCACCCGCGCAGACCGTGTGCGTCACCGGATGCGGACCGAGCAGCACAAGTTGCGACGCGATCGATCGCCCGTCCGGCAGGCGCGCGTGGTACAGGCGGCCGAGGCCGCGTTCGCGCAGCCGTTCGACGAACGTCGCGAAAGCCTCGCGCGGCAGGTACAACGGAGCCCCCTTGCGTTCATGCGTTTCGGCATGCAGGCGGAAGAACGAATCGAAATCGTCATCGACGCTGAGTGTGAGACCTTGTTCGCGACAGCGACCGATGAGTCGGCGCAGGTTCTTGTCCACGCGAGTCCAGGCCGCGGCGAGGTCGGAGATATCCACCACGTACGAATAGGTCGGTTCGGCCGACCAACCCTGCGCGCGAAACACACGCACGTCGGATACGGTATTGCGGCTCTTGATTCGCACGCGGGCGTAGCCAAGTTGCGACAAGGCCTGTTCGAGCGCCGCAAGGGTACGCAACTGCCATGACGTTTGTTGCGACGGATATTTTGTCTCGTGCGGAACGAGTACAAAGCCGTTGTAGTAGAGAAGCCGCCGCGGTGAAACAAAGGCGCCGTGTGGCGAGGTCCGTTCGAACAACCCGATGCCCCCGACGATACGGGCGTCGCGCTCGACGACCAGTATGCGATAGCTCGCATCCGCGGCGCCGCACAGCGCATCGAGGTAGTCCGGCAGCGAGTAGGTACTGCCGCCGGGCGAAGCCGCCACCAGCGAAATCCACTGAGGGTACTCGCTGGTGGCGAGAAACCGCGTTGTGACCTCCGCCGCCATGCCACCCCATCTCCCGTTACCTCAGCACCACATCGATCCGACTTCGACGGTGTCATTCATGGGTTGCGCGTTCCATTCTTGCAGATTTGTCACGCTTTGGTGTGGCGTCATGTACGATGAGCATGTTTGCTGACTCCGACGAGCCGACAACCGAGATCGGCGACGGGCGCTCATGGATCGCCGGCCGGAAGTTCGCGTAACACGCTTTTGCGGAGGTAGGCACCGGCGCCGCAAGCGCAGTGATCGATACGTAGATCGCAGCTCCAATGGCCCGCACTGTTGCAGGATGCAAAGAAAATCGGCATCTCGACTTTGTTATGGGCAGAAATGACTAATCCTGTTCAGGACCGACCGCCCGCGATTGTGCTGGGGCGCGACGCAACCGGCCTCGGCGCCCTGCGTTGCCTGCACCTTGCCGGGATACCAGCGTACGTCGCTTGCCCGCCGAGCGACCTGCCGACGCGCTCACGCTGGTACCGGCCGATCCCCGGAGAGATAGCCTGGGATGGCACGATCGGTCCGCGGGCGCTCGAAATTCTGCGCTCCATTCCCCTGAGCGAGGCGGTATTGATCCCGGGCGCCGACGATGCGGCGCTGTGGCTGGCCGACCTGCCGCAAGGGGAATTGACGGCGCGCTTCAAAATCAGTTCAAGTCCGCGCCAGACACTCGAGATCCTGCAGGACAAGACCCGGTTTGCAACATTTCTGGAAAGCACCGACATTCCGCATCCGCGCACGTTTCCGCTGGCTTCGGCCGAGGATGCCGCCGCGGTCCCGTTCGACCAGATGGACCGCGTCTTTGTCAAACCGTCGAATTCCCAGAAGTTCAACCAGGTGATCGGCGCCAAGGGCATCTGGGCCGGCAGTCACCAGCAACTCGAACAGATACGACAACGGCTGGACGGCCGGGGCTTCAGGCTGATGGCGCAGGAGTACGTGCCAGGCACGTCTGCAGACCACTATTTCGTCGACGGCTTTCGCGACCGGGACGGCAATCTGACCGCGCTGTTCGCGCGCCGCAGAATCCGTATTTTCCCGCCGGATTTCGGCAACAGCTCGTACTGCCGCAGCATCCCGTTGGCCGAGATCCAAGGCGCCGTCGACAGCGTCACCGGCCTGCTTTCCAGACTGAACTATCGCGGCATATTCAGCGCCGAGTTCAAGCGCGATGCGCGCAATGGACAGTTCCGTGTTCTGGAGGTCAACACACGCGCCTGGTGGTATGTCGAATTCGCCGCACGCTGCGGCGTGAATGTCTGCCGGATGGCCTGGGAAGACGCGCTTGGACTGCCGGTAACGGCTGCATCGAGGGCCTACCCGGTGGGAGCCGGCTGCGTCAATCTGTATGGAGACATCAAGACCGTGCTCGCACGCAAACCACCGGCGCGTGATCGCTTGCCCAAGGTGCTGATGCAGTGGGCACGTGCGCATTTTCACGTTTTCCGCCCCGATGATCCGGCACCTGCATGGTCGATACTGCGGCGAATGATCGCCGGCAATGTCCGTCGCCGCTTTTTCAGAAAATAGGCTCGCGGTCCGATGCTCGCATGACGTGCCCGAGCGACACGGTAACCATGCAGCCCAACGCCGCAATGACGCCACCTGACCTTTTGTTACCTGGTGCTGTGCTCACGTTGTCGGTGTCGGCGTGACTTCCGCACCCGGCACCAGCGACAGCAGCTGCTCGGCGTTGTTGCGCCATTGCCGCTCACGCGCGATGTAAGCCCTGGCTGTGTGGCCGACCTTCGCGAGGTCGTCCTGGCGCGCCGACATGTCCAGTACGCGCCGGACGCACATATCGACTTGCCCCTTCGGAAACAGCCAGCCGGTGTCACCGTCCGCGATCACCTCCGCAATCGGGGCGTAGTCCGGGGCAACGACCGCGACGCCCATCGCCATGAACTCGAACAGCTTCATCGGCGAGCCGTATTCATTGGAGTTCGGCAGCACCGCATAGTCCATGCACGCGATCCACTCCGGGACTTCGGCGTGATCCACCCTGCCCGGCGTCAGGATGCGCCCGGACAACTCGTGCTCGGCAACCACCGATCGAACCGCGGCAAGGTCGGCGCCAGCACCGACGAGCAGCAGGGTCAAGTGCGGTGCCGACGCCATTTGCGGCGCGATGCGCGACACGAACTCGGCAATGCCGTGCCAATGCACGAATCCACCGACATACCCGCACACGATTCCATCGGTGATTCCGCGGGCGGCACGCAAGGTCTCGCGATCGAATCGGGCCGGATCGAAGCGCCCGATGTCGGCCGCATTCGGTGAAACCACCGAACGGCTGATGTCCCCGTATGCGCGTTCGGCGATATCGCGAAAACAAGTGGAAATGAACACCAGGCCCGTGCAATTGCGCAGACACCAGCGTTCAATGCGGCGCGCGAGGGATTTGAGGATCAGGGGTCTTACGCGCGGCACCAGTGCCGAATCGTTTATCTCGAGAATGATCGGAATGCCTTGCCTGCGCGCCTGCCACACGGTGGCGCACAGATAGAGCGAATAACGCTCGTAGATCAGGTGCGGACGCGCCCGGCGAATTCTCGCCGCAACGCGGACCCAGCTCGGGAGGTTGTATGCAAGTTCGAGCAGTTCGAAAAATACGCCCGGCGTACGAGCGACGAGGGCGGCCAACCGTCCGCCGGACCGCGCGGGGGCCGAGCTGCTCCGGTCATTTACCGGAACCGTTTCCTTTTCCGGGTCTGCGCCCGGGAAAGACAATACGCTGACGTCTTGGCCGAGTTCCCGAAGCGCATGCACGATGCCCCGGATATGCACCCCCTCCACTTCTCGGCCGCGGGTGCGGTGGTGATAGAGAATCCTCATGAACGCATGGGCGGCAAGGCCTCGAACGCGATACCTTGCTCGCGCCATTCCGGCAGGAGCATCTCCAGCAGCGCAATGGTGTGCTCTCGGTTGTCGTGCATGAGCACGATATCGCCGCTACGCGGCGGTTGCCGTCGCAGCAAGCCGGCGAGTTCCTGCGCCGGTCTTTCCTGATAGTCGAGACTGTCGTACGACCAATACGCGATATTGCGCCGCCGCCATGCACAATGCAGGACCAGGCGAAACGGCAGTACACCATAGGGGGGCCGAAACCGGTGCAAGCGGCGATGGTCGAACGCGCACAGCACGCGGTCCGTGCGCGCAATGTCGTCGAGCTGTGCTGCAAGCGTCAGGGTCTCGAAGCGTGCATGGCTGTACGAGTGGTTGCCGATCAGATGTCCTTCCGCAACCAGTCGCTCGACCAGTCTCGGGTGACGCTCGGCGCGCTCGCCGATCAGGAAAAAGCTTGCGCGCGCGTCGTGTGTCGCGAGCAGGTCGAGCAATTTCGGGGTGTACTCGGGATCGGGACCATCGTCGAAACTCAGATAGAGTGTGCGGCTTGCGCGCGGTCCACGGGTCACGACCACACTGTCGGGAAGGCACTGCAGCAACGTCGCCTTTCGGGGTCGCGGGTTCATGGCCCACGCCGGGGAAGCTTGATCCCCCCGCGCCGATCGTGCGCGTAGCGGGCGACTGCCGGAATCACGTGTTGCCTTGAACGCGCCACAGTCATTGTCCTATTCCTCGTCACCCGGCAAGGCTTGACCCTCGGCTTCGGCCTGCAACGCGGCACGCCGGATCTTGCCGGTGCTGGTCTTGGGCAGCGTGGCGCGAAATTCGATCAGACGCGGCACCATGAAATCTTCGAGATTCGCGACGCAGTGCGCGATGACATCACGTGCCTGCACGTTCGCACCGTCCGCCAGCACGATGATTGCCTTCAACGCCCTCCCGAGCAATTCGTCGGGCACACCTACGATCGCCGCTTCCCTGACGCCGGCCAACGCATAAAGCACGTTTTCGACTTCCTTCGGGCTGACTTTCTCACCGCGCGACTTGATGATGTCGTCCTTGCGTCCGACGAAGTAGCAGTAGCCTTCTTCGTCCATGCGAAACAGATCCCCGGTGTGCAGGACCTTCTCCCACGGATAGCGCCCGGGCTTGAGCGCCTTTGATGTGGCATCTTCGTTACGCCAATAGCCCTGCATGACGTGGCCACCGCGCACGACGAGTTCGCCCACCACGTTCGGCGCGACCGGCCGGCCTTCGTCGTCCGCAATCCAGACCTCGGTGCCCGGAATCGCGATGCCGACGCTGTCGGGTCGCGTCGCCAGCTGCTCGGGCGGCAGATAGGTGCAGCGCTTGGATTCGGTCATGCCGTACATCGAATAGACGCGCGCGTTCGGGAACAGATCCTGCAGCTTGCGGATGTGCGCGGGCGGCAGCGCCGCGGCCGTATTGGTCAGATAGCGCACGCTCGCGGCCCAGGCCGGATCGAAATTGCGCAACTGCACAATCAGCGCAGCCATGGTCGGCACCAGCGGAAATCCCGTCACCCGCTCGGTTGCAAGTATCGGTAGTATCTTCTGCGGAAACGCAAAGGACTTCTCGAGCACCAGCGTTGCACCCATCTTCACGCACATCAGGAGCTGGTACAGGCCATAGTCGAACGACAACGGCAACACGCTCAGGACGACATCGTCGGGGCATGCTTCGAGATAGGTCGTGATCGACGTCGCCGCATGCACGATGTTCTTGTGCGTCATCATGACGCCCTTGGGCTGACCGGTGGAGCCGGAGGTATAGACGAGCATCGCCAGGTCGATGTCGAGACCGCGTGGCGCATCCGGCAAACGCGCAGGTGTCGCCTCCATGAAATCGGCGTAGGAGATCGCGGATGGATCATCCCCTCCGTCGACGACGATGACCCGGCGTACACTCGGCGCCTGAGCCACGGCGGCTCGCGCCACGGTCAACAGTGCCGCCTGGGTGACCAGCACCGAAGCCTCGCAGTTGTTCAGCACGTAAGCGAGCTTGTCTGCCTTGGTGGTCGGATTGATGACGCTGAACACGCCGCCCGCGCGCAATGTTCCAAAAATCGCCACCGCAGTTTCCGGACGGTTGTCGAGGAACAGCACACAGCGTTCGTTGCCCGCGAGACCCGCCGCATGAACGAGTGCCGAGGCGAAACGATCGACGGCAGCATCGAACGCGCCATAGGTGATCCGGCCGCTGGCATGCACAATCGCCTCGCGATCGGCATCGCGCCGCGCACTTTCGCGCAGGAATTCCTCGTAGCGCATCATGTTGTTTCGTGACAGGTCTATCCGGATTTGCGTCCGACGAAGTTGACGATGCGCTCAATGCTGTCCAGATTTTCCGGAACGACGTCTTCATCCGCCACGACGATGTCGAACTCCTGTTCCAGCCACGTGACCAGGGACAACACGCCGATCGAGTCGATGATGCCCGAATCGAGGAGACTCTCGTCGATCGGCACATCACCGTCAGCGACGGAAACCGGAAAGGTTTCGCGGATGAAGGTCCGCACGCGCGATTCGATGGATTCCATGGTGATTGACTGATCCTGCGTTTCGCCTGTGACCGAGATATCCCGATCAGCGTGATGACTGCGCGAGACTGGCCGCGAGATAGGGAACCCCTCCGGTGTGCCAGAAAACGACGCTGTCATCCCGGCCGATGCGCCCCCCCTGCGCCATTGCGACGAGCGCAGCCAGTGCCTTGCCAGTATACACAGGCTCGAGCAGCAATCCTTCGCTGCGCGCGGCCAGTGCGACGGCCTCGAGTGAAGCTGCACTGGGCATCCCGTAGCCGCCGCCAATGAAGCCATCGTCCACGGTCAGGCGCGAGACCAACCGGGCGACATCGTCACCGTCCGGAGAGACCCCGAGTGCGGTCGCCAAGAGGCGCGTGATCACGATGCGCAGTTCATGGGCTGGACGATCGACACTTACCGCCAGCAGGCTCGCATCGGGGAAAAAACGATCCAGCCCCAGCAGGAAACCGGACGAGGTCGCGCCCGATCCGGCCGCCGTGACGAACAACGTATTGCGCGGCAAATCGAATTCGCCTGCAACCAGCTCCCCGATCGCCGCCTCGTAGCAAGCCAGATCGTCCGGGCTTGCCGCAGGCACCACGACCGGGGACTTGCCCGCTGCGCCGAGCTCGCGCAGACGCGCGCGAATTGCGGCGTTCAGCGTCCACCGCGACGCGCCGGGCAGAGCATGTACCGTGCCGCCGAACAGGCGAACGAAATGTGCCGCAGGTGCATCGTCCGGAGAGTCGAGGAAGACTTCGCAGGAATAGCCGGTTGTGGCGGCCAGGGCTGCCATCAAACGGGCCTGATTGGAAGTCGCGCCGCCGCTCAACAGCAAGGTGTCGACCGGTGTGGCCTGCAGTCGGTCGATCAGACCCGGAAACTTCCGGCATTTTGTCCCGCCGCCGGCGAACGCAATCAGATCATCACGCTTGATCCACATTCGGTCCATGCCGAAATGTGCCGCAAGCTGGGGCGCGGATTGCAACGGCGACGCCGACAACGCGGAAAACAGGGAATCGCTCATGCGACGGCGGGTGGCGTCAGATTGCCGACACGCCGGGCCGGATTCCCGGCCACCACCGTATATGGCGCCACGACGCCCGAGACAATCGAACGCGCCGCAATGATGCTGCCTTCGCCGATCTCGCTGCCAGGAAGAATCAACGCACCTCCGCCGATCCAGACGTTGTCGTGAACGATGATTGCCTTCACGTCGTCCTCGTCGGGCGGAGCACCGGCCTTGCGCAGCGTGGGATCGCTGGCGTGACCGCCGGAATCCCGAAACGAGACGCCGCCGGCGATGCGCACATGCGAACCGATGCGGATTTCACGGCCGACAACGAAGCTGGTGCCATGACCCACTCCGGTGTGATTTCCGAGACTGAGTTTCGGGCGTTCGACGAAGCGCGCACCAAACGCGATGCTGACCTTGCCGTCGACCTTGACGTAGTCGCCCAGGACCAGTTCACCGCGCCCCTGCACCCAGGGCACATAGATGCCGGTCGTCACTCCGCGTCCGTGGCGCGTGCAGTACGCCTTGAGCAACGGTTCGGCGAGAAAGAATCTCCGCAGAAAAAAAATGACTGCGCGCAACGCAAGGAAAACATACAGCAGCGGAACCACGACGACCCGCGGGGCGGGCAAGGTAACGTGCGCGAGACGTTTGCGCGCGGCCCTCAACGCCACCGCAAGCGGATGGCTGGAACGAGATAGCCAGTAACGAAATGACAAGAAACGGATCTCCGCAACCAAGCGGCGCCCGAACCGAAGAACGGGCACAGGGATCAAGATGCCACGGTGCGCATGGATTATGCAGTGAAGGTCCAAACCGCGACAACCGGCCCGTCCTTGTCGTGTCAATCCCTTCTGCACCGGTCCCGTCACCAGCGCAAACGCACCTCGGCCAAGCAGGACGCGTCGATATCCATCCTGAAACACGACCAGGATAGTGTGCGCTGCATCACCTTCGCGGCACGTTTTCGCGCGCAAGGTCGCCGCGACCTTTGCAACATGGGTTCCCCAGAACGATCCGCTGTGACTCTGTTCACTGAAAACAAACGGCAATGCACGTAGTATCGCGCGCTCGCCTTGTTAATGTGCCCTGAATAAAATGACGCCCAAGCCCCTGAATTGCGAGCAATGCCGATCCCGTTTTCGCTGGAATGTATCCCACGGCGAGGATCGCGTTGGGACGGCGCGCGGCGGAAAAAAAAGGCGTTTGCGTCCCATGCTGCTTGTGGCCCTCGTGGTCACTGGATTCGCCACTTCGAGCGCGTTGGCCGTCGATCTGCAGAACCCGGTCATGTTCGTCACCCAGGTTCCGGTGCCCGAGGACTACGCGACGATCGGCACGGTGTTTGCCAACCAAATGGCGGATGTGCAGCGCGCAGCACGCGGCGGCGATCTATGGATACGCTATCCGGACGGCACATTGCGCAACCTTACCGCTGAAGCCGGTTACGGCTCTTCCGGTTTTCAGGGCGACGACGCCATTGCGGTTCGCGATCCGGATGTGAACTTCAACGGCACCAAGGCGGTGTTCAGCATGGTGATCGGCTCGCCGACGGAGCAGTACCAGTACAACACGTATTTCTGGCAACTTTACGAAATCACAGGATTCGGAACCGGCCAGACCGTGCACATCACCCGGGTGGCCAATCAGCCGGCCGACAGCAACAACGTCGAACCCACCTACGGCTCCGATGGCAGTATCCTTTTCACGAGCGACCGTCCGCGCAACGGGCAACCCCAACTCTACCCGCAACTGGACGAATACGAGTCGACACCGTCAACGAGCGGTATCTGGAAACTCGATCCGGCAACCGGTTCGCTGACCCTCCTGCAGCATGCGCCCTCCGGCGCGTTCGGCCCGTTCGTCGATACCTTCGGACGTGTGATCTTCACGCGTTGGGATCATCTGCAGCAGGACCAACAGGCCGAATCACCGGATTACGGGACATTCAATTGGGCATCCGAGGCGGCCAACGCGGCAACTTTGCCGTCGGTGGACGTGTTTCCCGAACCGCTTGCGGAAACCCCGACGACAAACGGACTGCGCGTGAATCATTTTTTCCCGTGGCAGGTCGCGCAGGACGGCAGCGGCGAGGAAACGCTCAATCACATCGGCCGGCATGAATTGTTCGGCTATTTCAACCATAGTTTCAAGAACGATCCGGCACTGGTCGACTTCAGTGGTGTCGATCCGCCTCGAACGAACCAGAACCAAGCCGAAAACTGGCTGCAGATCGCCGAGGATCCAACCACGCCTGGGCGCTACGTCGCAACCGACGCCCCGGAGTTCTACACGCACGCTGCCGGACAGATCCTCTCGATTACCGGACCGCCTGGCGCCAACGCCGCCGACATGACAGTCACCTACGTGACCTCACGTAGCACGCATGAGTTCTACAACGGTCAGCCGCCGGCTGATTTCACCGGGCACTACCGCAATGCGTTGCCGCTTTCGAGCGGTCAAATGCTGGCGTCGTGGGTTGCCGAACCCCGGCAATCGGCCAACGAGGGCAATCGCGCCCATCCGATTCCGCGCTACAACTTCCGCATCTATGGGTTGACCGAAGACGGCCATGGATATCTGGGCGCCGACCCGAACGGCGCGCTTACGCCGGGAATCGACAAATCCGTGTCCTGGTACGACCCGGATGTACTGGTCACCTACGACGGACCGTTGTGGGAGCTGTCACCGGTCGAAGTACGAGCGCGCGCCGTACCCCCGCTGACGACGGAATCCGTGCCGGAAGCGCCGGAGGCGGAAGCATTCGCCGAAGCCAATGTCGATGTTGGGGAGTTCCAAGCGTTCCTGGCCGCGCGCAACCTCGGCGTACTGGTCAGCCGCAATGTCACCACGCGCGACGCCGCCGACTTGCAGCAGCCCTACAACCTGCGCGTGCCCGGCGGCGTGGAGACCATCGGCAACAACGGACATCTCTACGACATCGACTACATGCAGTTCTTCCAGGGCGACCAGGTACGCGGCCTAGGCGGTCCTTCACATCCGCTGCCCGGTCGCCGTGTGCTGGCGCAACCGCTGCACGACGAACCGTCTCTGGTGTTCAATCCACCACCGCCGCCGGCGTCTCCGCCCGGTTCCGTGGCGATTGCACCCGATGGCTCGGTCGCGGCGATCGTGCCGGCCGAACGCGCCATGGTATGGCAGTCGACCGATGCCGCCGGCACGCCGGTCGTGCGCGAACGCTATTGGATATCGGTCAAACCCGGTGAAGTGCGCGCGTGCAGCAGTTGTCACGGTGTCAATCACGACGATCAGGCCGGCCAGCCGCCGGCCGAGAACATGCCGCAGGCTTTCAGGGATCTGCTGGTGTACTGGCGCGATCACCACGAGGTCGTCTTCGACGGCGGGTTCGACTGAACCGCCGAGCATGCAAACAAGCTGCGCCCGTCCCGCGCGTCGTACGGCGTCCGCAATAGCATGATCCACTGGTGACCGGCGCCGCGCCGGAGCAGCGGATGCCCCGCGCCTCGCAGCCAGGTAAAGTCTCTCGTGGTATCTTCGGGGCCGGCATCGCCGGGGGGACCTGCATTGCTTTCGTACAGCAGCCACGCGGTTGCATCAACTCGCAGGATCGCTTTCGCGGGATTGCTTGTCGCTGTCGCGAGCTGTCGAGGTACTGCAGCGACAGACATGCAATCGCAACAGCCACGAGACGCGTCGCTTGGTGCTCACACGTTGTTGTGGCAGGGCTACGACGCAGGCACCAGCCCGGCGATTACCGATCCGGTCGACACACAGCCTTCAGGCAGTTCCCTGATCGTGTTCAACGCGGGGTTCACTTCCAACACCGATGCGCCGACGGACAATTATTCGAATACGTGGATGCAGCTGGGGGATCCCGTCTTTTATCGCGGCTACGACGACCGATTCGACGTCAAGGCCTACGTTTCACTCGTGGCCAGCGGCGGCAATGGGCACACCGTCAGCATTGTCAAGAACGGGCAAGCCGACGGCGAGATCACCGTCCCGTTCATCGAAATCCGCAACGCCGGTGTGCTTGAGGACGTCGCACAGAATTATCCGGAAAGCGCGCCGGCGATAACCAGCGGCAGTGTCACGACCACCGGACCTGCAACGTTGATCGCCGTGTGGTGGGGTGATGCCTACATCTACGACATGACCGCCGTACCCGATCACGGATTTACCGTAATCGAGAGTCTCCTGCACCTGCCGCCCAACAGCGCTGTCCAGTGCGCAGTGGCATACAAACAGGTCGCCGAGGCCGGCACCTACGATGTCACGTGGACGCAATCTCCCGAGCAGGGGGCACCGCTTTGGTTGTTCGCATTTCAGAGCCGGAACGGCGATACGATTTTCAGCTCGAGCTTTGAATGAACATTCAACAAGTGCAGTCGCGATTCCCCCGGAATCAATGAAATGCCACTCCAGATCCGGGCGAACTCAACCGCAACCCAGAACATCCTCCGCTTGTCGCAAATGCAGTCAATCCATCTCCCGGACAGCATCGGCGTGCAGGCGGAGGTGGCTGCACAACGAGTGGAGGTAGCGGACCCCTATGATGCCACCTGGACCGGCCAGTCAAACTCGGGAGCGATTTTTCAGAGGGCGACATTGTGGTGGCTCGCGTTTCAGTCGAACAACACCGGCAACGATGTGGTGTTCGGCGAGGAATTCGATTGAGGACGTAGTCGACCTAACGTGCGCGCCGTCGTCCTGGAACGCCGTTCCAGGCCTCGATCGCCTGGGAAGGTTCGCAGGTCGTGATGTGGGGCAATCCGGCCCATTCGGAGGGGTAGTCGAAGATGTTGGGCGAATTCATCTCGAGGCAACGCTACGCTGAACTGTTGAGACGTGGGCACTGCCAGGCAGAGCCTTGGCTCCGTTTCGATCCGGATATCCTGAAGGCCTGCTACAACCGAAATCCGTTTTTGTTCGAGCACGCGCTGGCCACGCATCCTTTTTTCTCGCTCGAAGCTCTTTTTGCGTTGTGCCGTCGCATGGGGCCCAAACAGATCCACTATCGAATCGGCGTGATTCCGGGAGACAGCCATTTCGATTCATCCTACGATTGCTACCGGCGCGATCTGGCCCTCGAAGACGTGCTCGACAATTTCGAAGAGAACCGAGCCTATATCTGCATCTACAACCCCGAACTCGACGCTGCGTACAAGCCTCAGATCGAGGAGCTGCTCGCCGAGATTGCCGTCCAGATCGATCCGCTGGAAACCGGAATCACTTGGTATTCCACCTATGTATTCATTTCAACGCAGGACTCGGTGACTCCCTATCACATGGATCGCGAGATGAACTTTCTGATCCAGGTGCGCGGAGGAAAAACCGCTTATCTGTGGGATCCAGCCGATGAGGACATCATGACGGCTGCGCAGAAGGATTTGCTTCTCGCGCGAACCGGTGACCGTCCGCCGTACGCCCCATCCATTGAATCCAAGGCGATGACTTTCGAACTGCGACCGGGCATAGGCGTCCATCATCCGTTCATCGCTCCGCACCGGGTCCATACCGGCGCGGAACTTTCGATTACGTTAGCCTTCACATTTCGCACCGCCCGCTCCGACGTCTGGACCGACGCGCATCACCTCAACGCCAAGATGCGGCGCCTCGGACTTCGTCCGGGGGCCGTGGGCCGCAATGCGCTAGTCGATCGAACAAAGGCCGGGCTGGTGCGCCTAGGTCGCAACGCCCGGAGCGCGCTTTCGGGCGTCGGGAAAGAAACGCCCTTGAGGTAGGTCGAGCCTAATCGACCGATCAGGTACGTATTGGTTGCCGGCTGGCGTCGTGCGCTTCGGTGCTCGTTGTTGAGGCGGCAGCAAACAACGATCCACCGCTCGTGCTGAGCCCTTCGACTTCGCGCCTTCGGCGCTACGCCCAGGCTGAACGGCGTGGGGAATCGCTACGCTCAGGGTGAACGGGAATTACTTGATAATTCGTACCAGCTCGATAGCAGCGCAAACGGTGACGTACGCGGCGAGTTCGCGTGGGGTCGCATGCCCGACGATTCCCGGTTTTGTCTCGCACGATGGCCGAACTCGTTGAGCGCAGGCAAAATTCGGCGAACGCCGGCAAGGTTGGATAGGGCGCCTTGGTTGATCTTGAGAAAGCCCGGTTGCTGCGCCGGAGTCAAGGGGAACACCGTGTGCTACCGGGACCGAAGCGACCCTGAGCGGTTCGCGATCAACACGACGACGCGGATTGACTGATCGCTCGGTGCCATCCACCGATACGGCATTTCACGATCCTCGGCGTGTCGCCGGCAGGTAGAGTTCAGCCTCGTTTTTGGGTCACGTGATATCCAGCGCGGTTAAACTGGCCTTCATGGGCAGGAGGAAGCATGAACGTGACTACGCAGCGCCAAATGGAAGTCGACTGGTCGGCATTCGATCCGTGGCAGATCCAGCCAGTCCGGCACCGGTTGATGGGGCATCCACTTCTGCAGCCGGACCAACTCGTTGATCTTGGCAAGCGTCTGGAAGTGGACGGGCGCGTGCGCACACACAGCAGCGATGCCGGTGCGGGCACGCCGTTCAACAACGCGCCACGTCTGCATCCCAATCGGATGTCCGCGGCGAATACGCTGCAACGAATCCGCGACGCCAAGGCGTGGATGTCCTTGCTGAACGTGCAATCGGATCCCACTTATCGAACATTGGTGGATGAGGTGCTGGACGAGTTGAATCTGGGTGTCGAACAACGCGATCCGGGCATGTGCTATCGCGGCGGCTGGATTTTCGTCACGTCGCCCAATACGGTCACTCCATTCCACTACGACAAGGAACACAACTTCATCCTGCAAGTGCGCGGGCGCAAGACCTTGCATGTATGGGATCACCGCGACACGGTCGTAGCCAGCGAACAGTCGCGCGACCGGTTTCATGCCCACCACGAGCGTGATCTACTGGTATGGAATGATGCGTTTCGCGAACGCGCCACCACATTTCATCTCGAACCGGGCCAGGGAGCCTACATGCCCTCGACCAGCCCACACATGGTCGAGAACAGGGACGAGCCGTCGATCACGATCAGCTTCACGTACTACACGCGCGCGACACGC
>JBAVZT010000099.1:0-11675 GCA_049588955.1 Rhodanobacteraceae bacterium
GCTCGAACGTGCGCGACGCAACAGCGCGCCGAGCGTCCGCGCGGCGCGCGGCAGGCGTTCGGGGCCGAGCACGAGCAATGCGGTAACCGCGATCAGGGCGATCTCGCTGAAGCCGATGTCGAACATCGCACGCTGCTCAGGATTCGGTGTGACCGGCCTTGTCCGTGCTCGATGCCGATTGTCCGTCCTGTGTTTTTTCGGTTGTGGACGCCGGCGCTGCCGGATCGGCCTTCAATTCCTCCGGCGCACCCTGTCCGTCGCCTTCGTTGAGGCCCTTGCGAAAGCTCTTGATTGCCGAGCCGAGATCTTCGCCCATGTTGCGCAGTTTCTTGGTACCGAAGATCAGCGCGACGATGGCCAGCACGATCAGCCAATGCCAGATACTCAAACCGCCCATGATGGTTGTCCAACGCTCCGGGTTGTTGAATGGCGCAAGTTCGCCGGTTGTCGCGATGCCGAAAGTGGTGGGGGCTTGTCAGGTCGATAAGCCGGACAGAGCCTGCGACACATCCGTGCACCGCTCCGGCAGCCTGTCGACGAGTCTTTTTCAGCAGACTGCTATTTCGCAGTGTACTCCTCCAGACGGTCGCGGAAGTCGACCACGGCGTTGGGCACATTGTCGACGCCCCCCTCGAAGATACGACGTGGGGTCACGCCTTCGCCATACACGGCTTGGTTGGCTTCGTTGTCCATGGCCAAGGCGGAACCGTCCAGTGCCACACCGGCGAACAGGCCGCGCGCACGCGAATACGAATAAATTTCGGCTTTGAGCTGGGCGTCGGTCGATGCCTGTGCACTGCGCCCGACCGGGCCGGCCGCGGCGGACGCATCCGCGCCGAGCGTGAACTTGCCATGCACGATCGACTGCACACCACGCTCGGTGCGGAACACCAGCACCACATCGGTCGACGAGACGCCGGCCTGGAAGCCGACACTGCCTCCGGTCAAGGTGATGAAGCTCGGATTGGACCAGACCCCTTCGGGGGTCTTGACCGCGATGAGACCTTCACCGCGGCGGCCGCCCACCACGAACCCGGCCTTGAGCACATCCGGAATCACGGCAATGGCGTAGGCGCGCCGCAGCAGATCGCGCGGAATCGCCATGTCCGGTGCCTGCATGATCTCCTTGAGCACCCGAACCGCATTTTCCGCACGTGTGATTTCCTTGTCCCCAGCGCGGGCAGGCGAAGCGAATCCGGCGACCAACAGGACGCCCAGGCAAATCGCGGCGAGACGCATCGAAATCTCCAATCGGAAGTGGGCAAACACGACACGCTAGCACGCGGACCTGAGCCTGTGATGAAGCGGTGAGCAGCGCCCGGCCGGTCAATCGAATCGGGTCAGCCCGCTTCGCCGCCGACTCGTGCCGAACGCGCCGAGCGTGCCGAGCAGCACGACCAGCAATCCCAGCGCCCAGAGTGAGCGCACCGGCAGCTCGGCGGTAGCATCCGGCGGCACTCCGCCCGTCGGTGCGTTGCACTGGAGCGGTCCGACGACGAGGCCCTTCATGCCGACGTACTGGAGCTGCGAGGGCCCGGTGATGGGTCCTATCAAGGTCACATTGCCGGTATCCGGATCGATCGTCGCCAGATCGCTCCACTTGCTGAACGGACCCTCATCGGTTGCCGGCGGGTTGTAGTTGATCGCGGCCCACAGCGTGCCATCGGCATCGAAGCCGAGCGCAACGGAATTGACGTACATGTTCAACTGCGCACCGAAACCGCCGATGGCCGTGGCGTGCCCGTTGCTGCGATCGATGCGGTAAAGCGCGTTGTCCCCGCGTCCGCCGGCGCCATACAACACGTCGTTGCGCGCGGCGAGCCCGGTAATGGTATGGCCCAGATTGCCGACGAACGCCGCCGCGCCGGAGTGGCGATCGACCCGCCACAACTTGCCCGTGGTCGCCGAGGACAGCCACAAATTGTCGTCGCAATCGAAGCTCATGCCGAAATCAAGCGCATCGTCGTGCTGCGGATCGCCCTGTCCGACCAGACCGAAAGCGCCGATCACGGTAGCGGCGCCGCTGGTCGTATCGATCGTCAGCAACGCCTTGATGGTGTCCGAAGCGGCGTAAAGGCGACCATCCGGCCCGTAGCCGAGGCCGGTGATATCGGCAATCGGCTGGTTACCGATGTACCCGGCATCGCCGATATCTGTTGCGTGGGGACCCGTCAGGTCGATGCGGTACAGCTCGTTGAACGCCTCGCCATAAACGCCCGGCGCGGCTTGCGCGGCCGACGCGAAAGCAACCAGCAGCAATGCTGCTGTGAAGTAGTCAAGCACGCGCATGGCGGCATGTTATCGTTATGGGTAGTCGTCGTCCGGGCACCAGTGGCGCACAGACCCTAAGAAGTCTAGCAGCGATTGAGCGGGCGGCAAAATCGGCTCCGGCCTGGGTTTCCCGTGGCCATACAGCAGCCGATTCGGTCCGCCGTTGGCATCGCCGTATCCCGCCGCTGTGCGCGTTATGCGGCGATATCCTTTGAGGGCTGGAGTCCGTTCATGGCGCGTTACTTCGGACTACCCGACGGGCACCGGACCGACCGGCGACGGGTCGGCGTGGTGCTGGTGAATCTGGGGACCCCGAGCGGGCCGGATGTTGCGGCCGTGCGTCGCTATCTCGCTGAATTTCTGGCCGATCCCCGCGTCGTCGAATTGCCGCGTTGGCTGTGGTGGCCGGTCCTGCACGGGGTGATCCTGCGCTTTCGTCCGCGCCGTTCGGCCCGGGCCTACGCCGAGGTCTGGACCCCCGAGGGTTCGCCATTGCTCGTTCATACCCGCGCTCTGGCCGACGCGATCCAGTCCACTTTCGACCGCGAGCACCCCGGTCGAACCGTCGTACGCTACGCGATGCGCTATGGCGAGCCGCAGCTGCGTTCGGTTTTGCGCGCGCTGGCCGGCGAGGGTGTGCGTCGGTTGCTCGTACTGCCGCTCTACCCCCAATACTCGGCCACCACCACCGGTTCGGTGCTGGACGCGTTGGCTGCGGAGTTTCGCGGTTGGCGCTGGATACCGGACTTTCGATTCGTCAACGGTTATCACGACGATCCCGAACACATCGAGGCGCTGGGGCGCAGCGTGGAAGCGCATTGGCGAGAGCATGGCCGTGCGCCGCGGATGTTGCTGTCGTTTCACGGACTTCCCGAGCTTTACACGCGCAAGGGCGACCCGTATTTCGATCAATGCCAGGCGACTGCACGAGCATTGCGCGAGCGCCTCTCATTACCGGCGGATACCGTGCAGATGGCGTTTCAATCGCGCGTCGGTCGCGGCCGCTGGCTTTCTCCCTACACCGATGAAGTCCTTGCCGCGTTGCCGGGCGCCGGCGTCACCTGGGTACAGGTGCTCTGCCCGGGTTTCGCCGTGGATTGCCTGGAAACCCTCGAGGAAATCGCGATTCGCTATCGCAAGGTGTTTCTCGGCGCCGGCGGCGAGCGCTTCGAGTATGTGCCCGCACTCAATGCGAGCGCGGGTCAGGTTCGGGCGCTGACGCGGCTGATACGGCGCCAAGGACAAGGTTGGCCGGAATTCGATTCGTGAGTCCGCCCCGCGACGCGCGCTCTGCGTGAACGCAATGCCGCTACAGCATCTAGATCAGTCGCTCGAGTTCCGCCTTGAGCGCCTGACCATTGATGCGCAGCCAGTCGCGTTGCCCGCGCCAATCCGGATACAGCGTTTCGACCAGTCTCCAGAAACGCGGCGCATGACTGCGGATGCGCAGATGACAAAGCTCGTGTACGACCACGTAGCGCAGCGCGGCCGGCGGCGCAAGCGCGAGCGCGAGATCGAGCGTGATGCGATCGCGGGTATCGAGGCTGCCCCAAAGGCTTTTCAGCGCCCGCAGCTTGATGGCTGTCGGCGCAAAGCCGACTTGCGGACAGTAGCGTGCCAGGTGACGACTCACATCACGCCGCACCTGTGCTTCCAGAAACGAGCGCAACAATCCGCGCGCTGCAGTCGACGTCGCCTTGCGGTAGGGACGCGGCAGCGAAAGCACCAGCCGGTCGCCGATCTGCGCAATTTGCGGATAAACGCCTCCACGCCACGACAGGCGCGTGGTCTCCCCGCGCAGCGGAATCAGCGTGGCCTCGCCGGGCTTCAGAGGCGGGGGTTGCAAACCGAGGTTGAGTTCGTCGAGCTTGCGCTCAAGCCATTCACCGTGCTGGCGCAGAAAAGCAAAAACCTGCGCTGGATGCGTGCCGGCGGGGTAGGTGACACGGGCACCACCCGAAGTGACCGTCAGGCGCAGACGACGAGCGCGTGGATGCGAACGGCGCAATACCTTGATGGTATCGCCGGTCGGCGTCGACAGTTCCAGATAATTTCCTGCGTTGTTCAACTCGTCGTCCCGCCATTTGCCGAGGGTATCCATCGTTGCGGATCCGTCATCGTGCAACGTCAGTCGCGATCGTCCGGTCTCGGCAATCCGAACCACTCGTCCAGCCCGGCCAGCAACTGTTCTTGCTCCCGCGTCATCAACGCAAACCGCACAGCCACGTCGTCTTGCACGGATTCGGCGTTGTCGGCGTCGAGTTCGTCCTGCACCACGTCGAGAAAACGCAGCTTGCGGATGGTCAGATCTTCGCCAAGTAAAAATTCAACGCGCCCGTGAAAGCAAAGGCCGAGCTGAAAAACCTGCTTGCCCGACCTCAAATGCTCCCGCACCTCGTCCGATTCAAGGTCCTGGCGACGGCAGCGAACGATGGCGCCGGATTCGGCCGGATCGCGCAATTCGCACTCGTCGCCAAGCGCCAGATTGGCCGGCAGCTTGCCATGGATCAGCCACGTCGTCATCAGCGTTCGCGGGGACTCCCGGTACGCAGCCGGTGTTGCCGGAAAACGGCCGAGCGCTTCACGCAATTGATGGACCATGCGTTCGGCCGCCGGTCGGCTTGCGCTGTCCACGATGAGCCAGCCGTCCTCGGTGTCGACATAGGCCATCACTCGCGACGGGACAATGAAGGCGTGCGGCAGAAGTTCTGAAATTACTTCTTCTTTCAATCGCTTGCGCTCTCGGCTTGCAGGCCGGCGTCCCTCCCTTGTGGCGCGCTCGGTCAGTCGCTGTGCAAGGATCTCGCGGATTACCGCGCCCGGTAGCAGACGCTCCTCGCCGCCCAGTGAAAACAGCGTGTAGCGGCCCGATTGATGTGTCAGCGCATCGGAATCGCGCCCGTACGGAGACACGAAGCCATGGGTCGCGAGTTCAAGCGGTCCGCAGGCGCGCAAACGCCGACTTTCGAGGTCCTTGGCGAGATTTTTCAAGCGCTTGGATACACTCGCCGGAAACCGGAACAGACTGATATTGCGAAACAGCATGGAGAGAACCCCAGGGAAACGGACAATCGGCTGGCACGCAGTTGCCTGCCAGCCGTTTCAGGCGGGCTGCGCGCTGGTGCCGTGGGTCGCCGGCCGGGTTGGGAACATGGCCGATCGAGCGGACCATTGTAACGACGCCGGGATGAGAAAACCCTCCCGATGTCGCTTTGGCGGGAACTCGTGCCTGCGCACGCTCGATCCGAAGTTCAATGCAGCACAGGCCTGCTTGTGCAGCGGGCGCAGGTTGCCGACAATCCGGTGTGGAGAGAGCGCATGTTTACCGACGATCCCGCCGAGCTTGCTCGCAGACTGGCCGACCTCAAAGTCGAGCATCGTGATCTCGATGCGGCGATCGAAAGGATAGTGAACGAACCCGGGCGCGACGAGCTGCAGTTGTCCCGGCTCAAGAAACGCAAGCTCAAGCTCAAGGACATGATCGAGTACCTGGAAAACAAGCTGATCCCCGATCTGGACGCATGAGCGTCAGGCAGCTTTCCCCTCGTCCGGCTTGACAGTGGATTCGACCTGTAAGCCGATGGCGGGGTTCTCAATGGTCAGCTTGAGGATGCCATGGCGAATTTCCCGGCTCAGGATCACCTTGGCATCGCGCGCCACACTTTCGAGCACGCGATCGAACATCAGTTTGCCGCCCTCGTCAATCCAGACCACGCGGCGTTCGCGCAACTTGTGGATGAATCCACGAAACAGGCTTTTGTCGAAGAATTCCGGTGCGTTGAACTCATGCAGCAGTGAAAGACGCTGGGCGGTCTGGTAGCAGAGGGTTTCGAGTTCGCCGGCGCTGAGCGTGCCCGGTCCGTTCTTGACCAGCAGAGCTACCGCAATGTAGTAGCGTTCGAACGCCTGCAGCAGACTGTGCGCAATCGCGCGCAGGCGAAACGCCTGATCGCTCTGGCCCGGCTCGCGGCTGATCAGGCGACCATCGGCATCGGTCTTGAGCAGTCCGCGCGCCACGAAGAAATCCAGTGTCGCCTGGATGCGATGGCCGAATTCCTCCTCGCTCCACGGCAGGAACAGCTCGGTCTGAACGAATGGATACACCAGGCGACCGAGCCGCAACAGCGACGAGCGCGCCATGCGCCGGTTGTTGAGAAAACAGCAAGCCACCCAGGCGGCGGTCGCAAACAGATGCAGCACGTTGTTGCGGAAATAGCTGAGCAGCACGCCGGGCTCGCCGTCACACACCAGCACATCGCCGAGCGGATCGCTGACCCGCCGGATCCAGTTCATGCTCTCGCCGTAGGCGATGATTTCGGTCGGCGTCAGCGCAGTCAGCGTGATTCGATCCGAATACGGCAGGTCGGTCAACAACGCCTTGGACAACGCAAGCTGCGCGATCAGATCGGTTTCGGTCATCGCGTGCTTGGGGCTGGACAACAACGCGACGGCGAGCAGGTTGATCGGATTGACGTCGGCGGCGCGATTGACGTTTATCTGGATGCGTTCGGCCAGCGCATCGACCGCTGGCGCGAGCCACTCGGGCTTCGCTTCGGGGGTCGTGGTCGCGCTCCGCCAATCCGGTGCAATTTCGTCGAGCAGCGGCGTCAACATGACCGGCTCGCCGAAGTTGAGCGCGACCTTGCCGTAACGCTTGCGCAGAACTCCAAACGCGCGCAGCAATCCGAACAGCGACTCCTTTTCCTTGGGTTTGCCGGACAACTCGCCGATATAGGCGTTGCCCTCCATGAGTTTCTCGTAACCGATATAGATCGGCTGGAACAGAAGCGGTCGCCGCGACTCACGCAGGAAACTGCGCAGCGTGATGGCCAGCATCCCGGCGCGCGGCGCAAGCAGCCGGCCGGTGCGCGAACGGCCGCCTTCGATGAAATATTCGAGCCCGACGCCGCGCGCGATGAGCTGGCTGACATAGGCGCTGAACACCGTCGAATACAGCACATTGCCCTTGAACGTGCGGCGCAGGAAAAACGCGCCACCGCGGCGCAGCAGCGGACCCAGCACCGGCAGATTGAGATTGTCGCCGGCGGCAATATGCGGTGGCACCACGCCGCTCTGGTAGAGCTGATAACTCAGCAGCAGATAATCGATATGGCTGCGATGGCAGGGGACGTAGATCACTTCGTGTCCGGGCGCTGCCTCGCGCAGCTTGTCGAAGTGGTGCATGACGACGCCGTCGTAAAGCTTGTTCCAGAAGCCGCGCAGCAGAAACGATACCGAACGCACGACCGGATGCGAATAATCGGCGGCGATCTCCAGCGCGAGTTTGCGCGCGCGTCGACGCGCCTGTTCGTGATGCACGTCTTCCTTGTTTGCCGTCGCCGCAATCGCCGCGCGCACCGGCTCGGCGTTCAGGACCGCGTCGACCACGGTACGCCGATGCGAAAGGTCCGGACCGATCACGGTGGCGCGGATGCGCCGAAAATGCGTACGCAGCACGCGCGCGAGCTTGCGCACGATGCGCCCGGTGTCGATATCCGGCGACTCGTCGAGCAGTTCGCGCAGACTGATCGGCCTGGCAAACTGGACGATCGTGTCGCGACCGTTCAACAGGATCGCGAGCAGCCGCCGAAAACGGCCGACGACCACCCAGTTCTCCGCGAACAGCACACGGAACCAGCCCGATTCGCGATCCGGCGCGCGACCGACGAAGATCGAGGCCGGCAGCAAACGCACGTCACGAGCTTCGTCTGCACGAACCCATTCGATCAGCCGGCTCAACGTCTCGGCGGGTTCGCTGCGGCGCCGGCCGAACCATCGCGGACGCAGCGATACTCCGATGACCGCGCGCCGGCGTTTGATCGGCAGACTGGTACGCGTGGCATACGGCGATGGCAGGCCATCCTCCGAACAGGCCTGATCCAGAATCAAGTGATCCGAAAGGCCCGGACGTTCGATCACGTACACGATCGGCCGCGGATCGTCGGTCGGCTCCGGGCCGGAATTCTGAGCATCGCGGCGGATATGTATCCATGGGCGCAGCATCGCACCCAGCGCGTGCGCCCAGATCGGCGCGCGTGCACGTGGGATCGAGCGCGGCGCGGGCGCGAGTTCGTTCATTCCCTGATTGTAGCGACCCGCGTCCTCGCTCACACGGTGAAACGAGCTTGCCGATCGGAAGCGTCAGTCGTGGTCCGGCTTTGGCGCGGGTACGGGCTCGACCGGTGCGGCGGGCGTCGCGGATACGGGGTTGGGCGCAGAGGCCGAGTCTGCGTGCTCTCGCAGTTTCAGGACCAACCGCGCGCGGTACCAGTGACCATCCATGTCCACCATTTCGGTTTCCGCGCTGAGCGGTGCGCCGAGCAAGGTATAGCCAACCTTGACTTTGGCGCTGTTTCCGTCGTTGGAAACGACCACCGGATTGATCGAATCGAGCGTCTGGTCGATCGAAAAACCATATACCGCCAGCAGGTCCTTTGCGCCCATGAATCCAATGTGCAGCTTCTTCATCGAGTCATCGAAATCGAGCGAGCGCGCCTGATCAAGCGTCTTCAGGTCGAGTTCGCGCGCGGTCTTGCAGAGGATCGCGAGTGCCTGCCTGACCAGGGCCGGATCGGTGAAACGGGTTTTCTGCACCCAGTCGGCGATTGCGTTGATCGCGGCCAGTGCCTGCACCTTGTCGCTATCGGAAAGATCCTTGCTCTGCTGAACCATTCCGGTCAGCCAGCCGCGCCCCATGCCGACATACATCGGCAACTGCTTCTGGTATTGCGCGTCGAACTCCTTGAGTTTGGGTTCGATTTCCGCGTAGATCGTCGTTTCGGCATCTGGCGCGGTGAGCTTGCGCATGGTCTCGGCGAATTTGTTGCGGTCCTCATCGCTGACCGGTTTCGCACGGGCCTGCTTGCCCCAGTCGGCCTTCAGCCTGGCGAAGTCGGCCGGCGGCATGACGTGTTGCAGCAGTCCGGCGATATCGCTTTGCTTGAGCAGGTCCGCAGAGGTGCGAATCGCGCCGTCGGGTGTCGTGCCCGGCTCGGACTTGGGGCCGCAACCGGCGACGCCGCCGAGAAGCAACGTCGCCAGTACGGCGTATATGAGATTCCTGATCATGGGGTTCCCCAACCGGATGACGATGAAGGGAGCGCACTCTAGCAGGCGCGATGTGCAGCGAACAGCACCGGCCCCGAGATATGGCGGCGACCCGACGCTTGCGTGCTCGGCCTTGGCTTGGTGGTCCGTCGCGGCTTACCCGCTTTAGTCGGACAAGAGACTTGCGAGTCGCGCAAGATGGCTTGATGCGAGCTGCTTGCGATGGGCCTCGTCCTGCGCTGCGTCGCGGCCGGACCAATGCAGATCCTCGTCCGGCAGCTCCGCGAGAAAGCGGCTCGGCCGGTTGCTGTGCACCTCGCCGTAGCGGCGTTTGCGCGCGGCGAACGACAACGTCAGCTGTTCCCTCGCGCGCGTGATGCCTACGTAGAAAAGGCGCCGTTCCTCGTCGAGCCGTCCTTCGGCGATGCTGCCCTCGTGCGGTAGCACGCCATCCTCGAGACCGATGATCGACACGAAGCGAAACTCGAGCCCCTTGGCCGAGTGCAGCGTCATGAGTCGCACCGCATTGCCCGGCTCATCGCGATCGCCGTGGCCGAGCAGCGCCAGTTGCGCGGCGAGATCGCCGATGCCGTCTGCGCGCTGCATCGCGCGCAGCCAGTCGCCGAGTTCGCCGATGTTGTCGAGGCGTCGCGCGCGGGCCGCAGGGTCTGGAATCTGTGCGGCGACGTGGTCTTCGTAACCGGTTCGCCGTATCAGTTCCGCTACCAGGTCGGTGCTTGTCAGCCTGGCGGACAAGCCGACAAACTCTGCGATCAATCCGGTGAACGCGGCCAGGCCGGCGGCCGGACGTGCTGCCAGCCGGGCAAGCACTGCATCGCTACGCGCCGCACCGAGCAGCGACAGATTGTGTGCGCCGGCGATCCTGCCGAGCTTTTCGAGCGTCGTTGCGCCGATGTCGCGACGCGGCACATTGACCACTCGCAGGAACGCCGCATCGTCGTCGGGATTGGCGATCACGCGCAGATAGGCGATGAGATCCTTGACTTCGGCACGTTCGAGAAATGCGGTGCCGCCGGTCACGTGATACGGGATGCGCGCAAGTCGCAGCGCCTTTTCGAGCGGGCGTGATTGATGGTTGCCGCGATACAGCACCGCGAATTCGTGCCAGCGCGCCTTGTACTTTCCGGCCAGATGCGCGATTGCCGCGGCCACGCACTCGGCTTCATGCGCGTCGTCGCGGCATTCGACCACGCGTACCGGATCTCCCTCGGCCTCGCCGCTCCACAGGCGCTTTTCGAACAGGTGCACGTTGTTGGCAATCAGGGCATTGGCCGTGCGCAGGATGCGCCGTGCCGAGCGGTAGTTCTGTTCGAGCTTGATCACATTCAACGCCGGATAATCGCGCGTGAGACCGGCCAGATTCTCCGGATTCGCGCCGCGCCAGGTGTAGATGCTCTGATCGTCATCGCCGACCGCGGTGAATGCGCCGCGCGCGCCGGCCAGCGCCTTGATCAGTCGATACTGCGCATCATTGGTGTCCTGATACTCGTCGATCAACAGATAGCGGATGCGCTCGCGCCAGCTGCCTGCGACCGCGGCGTCGGATTCGAGCAGCGTGACCGGAAGACGGATCAGATCATCGAAGTCCACCGCGTTGAATGCGGCCAGGCGCTGCTGATAATCGGCATACAGTTCGGCTGCCTCGCGCTCGCGCGGACTTTGCGCGGCGGCGGCGGCCGCGGCCGGTGTCAACGCGCTGTTCTTGGCGCGCGACAGCAGTGCCTGCAACGCAAGCAGCGCGTCCGGTTTGACGCTCCTGGGCAACAGATCCCTGATGATCGCGCGGCTGTCGTCGGCGTCGAGCACCGAAAAGACGCGGCGCAGGCCGACGTGTGCATGCTCGCTTTGCAGCAACTTGAGGCCGAGCGCATGGATCGTGCATACCGTCAAACCTGTGGCCTGATCCGCCGATACCAGTTTCCCGGCGCGCTCGCGCATCTCGCGTGCGGCCTTGTTGGTAAACGTGATCGCGGCGATCTTCGCTGCGGCAACATGTCGACGTTTGATCAGATACGCGATCTTCTCGGTGATCACGCGCGTCTTGCCGGAACCCGCGCCGGCCAGCACGAGCAGCGGACCATCGTCGTATTCGATCGCGGCGCGTTGTTGGGGATTCAGCATTTTCTGTGCTTGGCCTCTTTCGCCGGGCGTAACGTTATCGCAGAAGTTTGGCCCGAATCAGCCGTGCCCTTCCGCTCAGCCGTTTGTTCTTTGCGTCTCTCGCGTGATGCGGCACTGTCGCCTGTGTTCCGCTCGCCTCGGCGGCGAGCGGGTTCCTTTTGGTATTGCCCCAAAAGGAACCAAAAGGTCTAGTGCCGGACGCGGTGGTCGCCGGC
>JBAVZT010000100.1:0-1581 GCA_049588955.1 Rhodanobacteraceae bacterium
TCGAATCGCGCATCCGGCTGCAGCCGGGTCAGGGCATTGTCGGCACCTGCGCGGAGCAGCGGCGCGCGCTGCGCATGAGCGATGCGCGCGATGACCCGCGCTACATCCAGGACGACCAGCCGAACCGCTCGGAACTCGCGGTGCCGATGGTCGCGGCCAACGTGCTGTTCGGCGTGCTCGACAGCGAGCATCCGGAGCCGGGCTACTACAGCGCCGATCACGAACGCGCGATGCTGATGCTCGCGCAGTGCGGCGCGGCGCGGTTGCTCGAACTCGGAAACTGATCGGCTGCGCCGACCGGATGCCGGCAAATCGATTCGTGGATCCGGCTTGCGACTTGAGCAGCCGGCCAACACTGCTAGGATGCCCACATGCGCTCGAATGAGCCCTTTGTCGCAGCGAAATCCGCCGGCACTGCGGTCGGCGCCGGCAGCGCGGAGCGGACGCTTGACGCGGACGCACGCGAGCACGTCGTCGCGGCGATCGACCGGTGGAAGTCCTCGCCGGGGGCACTGTTGCCGATCCTGCATGCAGTGCAGGATTCGATCGGCCATATTCCGCCAGACTCGATTGCGCTGATCGCGCACGCTCTGAACCTCACCCGAGCCGAAGTGCATGGCGTGGTCAGTTTCTACCACGATTTTCGCAGCCAGCCGTGCGCGCGTCGCGTGTTGCGGCTGTGTCGCGCCGAAGCCTGTCAGGCGCTCGGCGCGCGTCGCATCGAGTCACACGTCAAACGCACGCTTGGCATCGATTTCGGCGAGCGCACCAGCGACGGCGCCATTGCGCTGGAGCCGGTGTATTGTCTCGGCAACTGCGCCTGTGGCCCTTCGCTGATGATCGACGACGAACTGCACGGACGCGTGACGACCGAGCGCCTGGACGCGCTGATCGGCAAGGCGGGCGTGACCTCGTGACCACGCGCGTGTACGTGTCGCGCGATGCCAGCGCGCTGTCGCTCGGAGCCGAGTCGACCGCACGCGCAGTCGCCGCCGAGGCCGGCCGCCGCGGCATCGATATCGAGCTGGTACGCAACGGATCGCGCGGGCTGTTCTGGTTCGAGCCATTGGTCGAACTGGCCACAGGGAGCGGTCGTGTCGCCTACGGCCCGGTGCAGGAAGCCGATGTCGACGGTCTCTTCGACGCCGGCGCATTCTCGCCAGGAGGCTTGGAGGCGGGCGCCCACCCGCTCGCGCTCGGACCGACCGAGGACATTGAGTATCTGAAGCGCCAGCAACGCCTCACCTTCGCGCGCGTCGGCATCACCGACCCGCTCAGCCTCGACGATTATCGCGCGCATGGCGGCACCCGCGGCCTCGAGCGCGCATTGTCGATGGATGCCGCCGCGATCGTCGAGGAAATAACCGAATCGGGTTTGCGCGGGCGCGGCGGCGCAGCGTTTCCAACCGGCATCAAGTGGGACACCGCGCGCAGGGCCGAGGCGAGACAGAAATACATCGTGTGCAACGCCGACGAAGGCGATTCGGGAACCTATGCCGATCGCATGCTGATGGAGGGCGATCCGTTCGTGCTGATCGAGGGCATGACGATCGCCGCGCTCGCGATCGGCGCAACGCGGGG
>JBAVZT010000101.1:0-2729 GCA_049588955.1 Rhodanobacteraceae bacterium
CACAAGGAACTCGACGGCAAGGTGCGCGATGCCGAACTGGGTGTTCTGCCGATGGACGACATCACCTTGCACAAGATGAAGAAAGAAAAACTGCACGCCAAGGACAAGCTGATTCACATGTGGGAAGGACAGAAGACGGCGTAGCCGACTCTTATTGCAGCATCGATCGCGCGCAAGACGCGCTCCTCCAGGGATGCCCCTCGCGCTCGCGGCTTGTTTTTCGCTGGAAGCGGGCCTTGGCCGCGATCGGTGTTGTCGAGCCCGCCTGTCATCGGGCGTAACGCGCGGCCGGCAACGAGTCATCGCGCGTCGGTTATCATCACGCGATGACCGCAATCAACCAAAGCGTGCTCGAGCTGATCGGCTCGACGCCGATGGTCAAGGCGCAGCGCCTCGACACCGGCGCATGCGAGTTGTTCCTCAAGCTCGAAAGCCACAATCCGGGCGGCTCGATCAAGGATCGCATCGGCCTGTCGATGATCGAAGGCGCCGAGCAGGCCGGCCGGATCAAGCCCGGCGACACCCTGGTCGAAGGAACCGCCGGCAATACCGGCATCGGTCTCGCGCTCGTTGCGCAGCAGAAAGGCTACCGGCTGATTCTCGTGGTGCCGGACAAGATGAGCCGCGAGAAGATCTTCAATCTGAAGGCCATGGGCGCCGAGGTGGTGCTGACGCGCTCGGATGTCGCCAAGGGCCATCCCGAGTACTACCAGGATCTTGCCGCGCGCATCGCCGAGGAAACGCCGGGCGCGTACTTCATCAACCAGTTCGGCAATCCGGACAATCCGGCCGCGCACGAGCACACCACCGGCCCGGAAATCTTCGAGCAGATGGATGGCCGGGTCGATGCGATCGTTTTCGGTTGCGGCTCCTCGGGCACGATGACCGGTCTCTCGCGCTACTTCGCGCGCGTCTCGCCCGACACCGAATTCATTCTGGCCGACCCGGTCGGCTCGATCCTCGCCGAATACATCAACGAGGGAACGCTGTCCGAGAAGTCGGCGTCATGGATGGTCGAGGGCATCGGCGAAGATTTCCTGCCGCCGATCAGTGACTTTTCGCGCGTGCACAAGGCCTATGCGATCAGCGACAGGGAGAGTTTCCTGACTGCGCGCAAGTTGCTCGAAACCGAAGGCGTCCTCGGTGGTTCGTCGACCGGCACGTTGCTCGCTGCGGCATTGAAGTATTGCGCTGAACAGACGGTCCCCAAGCGCGTCGTGACGCTGGTCTGCGACACCGGCAACAAGTACCTGTCGAAGCTGTACAACGACTACTGGATGGTCGACAACGGCTTCATCGAGCGTCCGCTGCACGGCGATCTGCGCGATCTGGTGCTGCGCCCGTACGCACAGCGCGACACCGTCGTGGTCGCGCCGACCGACCTGCTGGTCACGGCCTACAACCGCATGAAACTGTACGATGTGTCGCAGTTGCCGGTGATCGACGGCGACAACATCGTCGGCCTGCTCGATGAATCGGACCTGCTGCTGCACGTCTTCGGCGACGAGTCGCGTTTCACCGATCCGGTTGCAACCGCCATGGTCAGCCGCCTGCAAATGATCGACGTCAGGTCATCGATCGAGGCACTCCTTCCGGTGTTCGCCGCCGGCCATGTCGCGATCGTGATGGACGGCCAAGAATTCCTCGGCCTGATCACGCGCATCGACCTGCTGAACTACCTGCGGCGGCGGATACAATAGCGGCGAGCCCTCTCTGCCGGAGAGGGTGGGGCGAGGGTCCGGTAGCCTGCGCGCGCTTCGATTTCGCCATGCTTTCGTTAATTGCTTGCGAGCACACAACTCAAGGTCGTTTTCTGGCGTAGTGAGGCCATTGGCTGGGCAACTCGTCGATCATCACGAGATCATGACGCAAGGCGAGACGATCGAGGAACTGGATGAGAATCTTCGCGATGCATATTGGGAGATGCTGCTCGACGATGTACCCAGCGGATATGAAATCAGGGATATCGCGCTTTGAAGCGTGATGAACCGATCCGATTGCCTACGGCGGCGGGTCGCGAACTACTTCGTCATGGCGGTCGCCATTGTGTCTGGTTGAATCCTCGAACAAATCAGAAACCCGTACCAAGGCATCGCGAAATCGACGAAGCTTTGGCGAAACATTATCCTTAAGTGTCTCGGACCGCACCACATGCCGAAAAAACCTCCTAGCCTCGCACTTGCGACCCGCGCAATCCATGCCGGCCAGAATCCCGATCCGTCGACCGGCGCGATCATGACGCCGATCTATGCGACCTCGACCTATGTGCAGCAAAGTCCCGGAAAGCACCAGGGCTACGAGTATTCGCGCACGCAGAATCCGACGCGCATGGCCTACGAGCGCTGCGTCGCCGATCTGGAGGGTGGGCGCGCGGGATTTGCTTTCGCATCCGGCATGGCGGCCGCCGCGACGGTGCTGGATCTGCTCGATTCGGGCAGCCACGTCATCGCGATGGACGATCTCTACGGCGGTACCTACCGTTTGTTCGAGCGCGTGCGCCGGCGTTCGGCCGGGCTTGATTTCAGCTTCATCGATCTCAACGACGCCAAGGCGCTGGACGCTGCGGTTACGCCGAACACGCGCATGATCTGGGCCGAGACGCCGACCAATCCGATGCTCAAACTGGTCGATCTGGCCAGGCTCGGCGCATTTGCGCGCAAGCACGGTTTGCTGCTCGTGGTCGACAACACCTTCTGTTCGCCGATGCTGCAGCGACCGCTTGAATTCGG
>JBAVZT010000102.1:0-2523 GCA_049588955.1 Rhodanobacteraceae bacterium
GGCGTATCCTGAATCGGTCGCGCGCCAGGCACGCAATGCGACGGTCGCGCCGACGTAGGTCAAGGCGTAGACCAGCCCGGCCGCGAAACCGACCCACTTGCCCGGTGCCACCATGAGCGTTGCCGCGCCAAGCAGCGCGGCGAGCACGGCCGCGAGAAGCAGACGCCCCAGTTCGCGCCACGGCAGGCGCAGATGCATGATGCGGACAATGCTGGATGTCGTGAACACGACGACGGCGAGACGTGATATCGCATGTGCGAGGACTGCGCCGATCAAGCCGTATTTCGGGATCAATGCGATTGCCGCAATTACGGTAGCCGCGATTGAAACGATGGAAAATCCGGCACGCAAACGCTGATTGTCGGTGGTCGACAGCAATGCACCGAACGCGCCCTCCGCCAGCGTGAGGCCGCCTACCGCGATCATGATGCGCAACACATTGACGACCGGCTCGTAGCGCGTACCGTACATCAGCTCGACCGCGACGGGCGCCCAGAATACCCCGGCTCCCGCGATCAGGAGCCCGAGAAACTGGAAATAGCGCACCGAGTGCGAAAGGATCGTGTTCACGCGTTCCTGCCCCTGTGCTCCGAACGCGTGCGCCATCGACGGCATGAGCACCGAAGTGAGGCCCGAGCACAAGAGTTCGATCCCGCCACGGGTCAGTGCCGAGGCGATCGCGAAAAAGCCCACCGCGGCCGGTCCCACGACCGCATTGAGCAGATAGGTCTCGACCGACTTGTTGCTGAATTGGTTCCCGATGGTCAATACCACGGTCCACAACAGATGGTGCTTCAAACGGCTGCGCAGGGGTGCGGCGAGTGAACCGTGTGCCTCCACGATGTTCGCCCGGCGCAGCATGATCGCCCCGAGTACCCCGTAGGCGACGCAGGTAACCGCAAACAGCAACAGGTAAGCGAGCAGTGCGGCGTGCAGCACCATCAGCACGCCGACGGCGACCGCGTTGAGCAGGCTCACAACGACCGTTGACAGGGCTTCGACGTCGAAACGTCCGTAGCCTTTCGCGATCGAAATGCCGAACATGAACTGGCCTTTGGCGAAGACGCTGACCAGGATGATGGTGGCGAGCAGCCACAACTCATTGTGCTGCCACCCCGCGGGCGTGAAAAACGGCATGGCTGCCAGATACGCCGCCGCAACCACGACCATGCACGCGTATTGCCGCCATTGCAGCCATCCATGCACGTTGCGGGCATCGGCGATCGAGCCGCGGCCGATACATTCGGAAACGAAACGGATCCCGGAGGTTGTCAGGCCGTTGTTGCCGGCCATGATCAGCACGCCCGCCAGCCAAACCAGATAGGAATAGCGACCGAAATCCGCCGGCCCGATCCCGCGCGCGATCAGCACGCTGACGATCAGACCGGTCGCATAGGCGACATAGGTCGACCCGGTCATCTGGAGGGCCGCACGCAATGCAGCGCTGCGTCCAAATCGTTCTGTCATTGCCCGGCGAACCCGCGTGAATGGTGCGGTAACATGGCTATCACCCCGCTTCCCGATGCGGGAGTTGCCCCCATTTCTCGCTCGCCCACGCGATGCCGACACCGAAGCCCCCAATCAGTGTCCTCCATGTGGTCGATTCGCTCGAAACCGGCGGCCTCGAGCGTGTGGTCGCCGATCTGGCCGTCGCGCAACGACGGGCCGGCCATCGGGTTGCGGTTTTCAGCATCCAGCGGACCGACGGATTCCGTCAGACCATCGAAACCGCCGGCATACCGGTTCTGGTCGGCGACAAGCGCGGCACCCTCGATCGCGCGGTCCTGCGGCGGTTGCGCGCAGCAATGCGCGAGCACCGCATCGAGATCGTCCACAGCCACAATTTCGTCCCCAACTATTATGCCGCGCTGGCAATGCTGGCTTTGCCATGCGCGCCGGCACTCGTAAACACCTGTCACAACATGGGTACGCGTTTGTCGCAGCGGCGTTTGCGCTGGCTCTACCGCGCTTCGTTGTTGCGTACTGCCGGCGTGGCCATGGTCAGCCGGCAGGTGCGCGAGCGTCTTGTCGGCAGCGGTCTGGTCCGTAAATCGCGTGCGGTGACCGTTCTCAACGGCATTCCGATCGAGCGCTTCGGCAACTCGGCATCGCGGCGCGCGTGCGCACGTCACGCGCTCGGCCTCGAAACCGATGCGCTGGTAATCGGTTGCGTCGGTCGCCTGGTGCCGGTCAAGAATCATGCGCTGCTTGTCGCCCAAGTTCCGGGGCTGTTGCGCAAACATCCGACCTTGCACATCGTTCTGATTGGCGATGGTCCACTCGAAGACAAACTGCGCGCTCAGACGGAAGCACTCGGTGCGAGTGAGCGGGTACACTTTGCCGGTGCGCGTGCCGACGTGGCAGATCTGTTGCCGGCATTCGATATCTTCGCGCAACCGTCGTTGAGCGAGGGGTTGTCAATCGCGTTGCTGGAGGCTTGCGCCACCGGTCTTGCGGTTGTCGCGAGCGCAGTCGGCGGCAATCCGGAAATCATTCACGACGGAAATTCCGGGCTTGTGGTGC
>JBAVZT010000103.1:0-2681 GCA_049588955.1 Rhodanobacteraceae bacterium
GCTTTGCTGTTGACGTTGGTCCCAAGGTGGCGACGGATGGCGGACGAGAAGGCCTGCAGGGTCCGCGCAATGGATCGAGTGGAACCTCTGCGAAATCGTTGCATCGTGATCACGCAGGATGGGTGGAGCGCAGCGATACCCATCCCAATCTGGCGCAACCGCATGGGTATCGCTGCGTCAATCCATCCTACAAAGCCGAGGCGAGCCCGATTCTGCGACAGCGTCGCGCCGCATCATCAAACGACCGACGCGAAGCGCCGGTTAATCGCGCTCCAGCAATGCGTGCTGCGAACCACTTGCGTCGGCCTTGCCATCGTTGCGGCCGGCATCGGGCGCGGATACCGGCACGGCAATCTCCTGCATGCCTTTCGCCTTGAGCGCGGCGTTGGTCCGTGCCAGATCGCCGGACTCGAAATCGGCGAAGGCTTTCTGGACGTCGCCAAGTTCGCGAGTGAGCGTATCGATCGCGGTCATCTGATAATCGGCCGGCCGTCCCTCGTAGGACATGATCGCTCCGTAGAGCTGGTCGGTATGCTCGCGCAGGCGTTCCTCGCCGGTAATGGCGCCACCTTCGGTGGTCGCAACGATCTTCTTGCGGATCGCATTGGCCTTGTCGCCGAGCCCGACCAGTTGTTTGTGCATGGCATCGGTCTCCGGAAATTTTTGAGCGGCGGAGACAGCCTCTGCGCGCACCGCATTGATCTTCGCGACCAGGTCTGTCATGTCGCCAAACAGGTGCTTCACGCGGTTTACTGCGTCGAATTGCGCCTGACGATCGGCAACCGTGAATTTGACCCGGCCATCGAGACCGACATTGAGTTTGGTCTCGAAGGTGTCTTTGCCCTTGATCATGCGTACCGTATAAGGTCCAGGCACGACGCGCGGACCCTGGATCGCATTGAAAGCCACTTGAGCGGCAGGTGGTACACGCGGCGGTTTGGTTCGCATGGTCCAGTTGACCCGGTTGATCCCACGCCGCACGCTGGCCGGAACGGTGTCGATCACCTGACCACTCGCGTCCAGTATCTCGATCTTGATCTTGCCGAACAGATGGCGGCTGCGCTGGTAGTAGGTGATCACCGCCGCGTTGGGAGGATTCGGCCCGGTGAAGGCGGCATCGCCGTCAACCCAGCCACCGAACGCATCGATGCGCTGCTGGATCGGTCGCGACGGAAGGAAGCTCGCCTCGCGGTTCAGCACCGTCTGCGTCAATGCGCGCAACGGCGTGATGTCATCGATGATCCAGATACCGCGTCCGTGGGTGGCGAGGACCAGATCGGCATCGCGCTGCTGGATCGCGAGATCGCGTACCGCGACCGCGGGGAAGTCTCCGCCCTTGAACTGTGCCCAGTTGGCACCGCCGTCGATCGATATCCAGAGGCCGAATTCGGTACCCGCGAACAGCAGGCGCGGTTCTACGACATCTTCCTTTATGACATGAACATAACCTCGCAACCCTTTGTTATCTTTTGGTGTAACGATGGCCGTCCATGACTGACCATAGTTTGTCGTCTTGTAGATGTACGGGCCCATGTCGCCAAAGCTGTGGCGGTCGAACGCGATGTAGGCAGTCGCAGCGTCGAAGTTGCTCGCCTGTACCCACGAGACCCACAGTCCCTTGGGAAGCCCTTTGACATTGCCGACGACATTGGTCCAGCTCTTGCCGTCATTGCGCGTGATCTGCACATTGCCGTCATCGGTACCGACCCAGATCAACCCCGCCTGCCTGGGTGATTCGCTGATCGAAAAGATCGTCGTGTAGGCCTCGGCGGCGGAGTTGTCGACCGTGATGCCCCCGGATTTTTCCTGTTGCTGCTTTTTCGGATCGTTGGTGGTCAGATCCGGCGAAATTCGGTCCCAGCTCTGACCATGGTCGCGCGTTCGGAACAGGAACTGCGCACCCATGTACACCGTGCCCTTCTCGTTCGGGCTCAGCACCATGGGCGTATTCCAGTTCCAGCGCAGCTTCTCGTTGTAGCCGGGTTTGGGCTGAATGTCGCGCGCAGCATGCGTGTAGCGGTTCGTCCGCTGCACCGAACCGCCCTGTGTCTCCATGTAGATGTAGTCGGGATCGGACGGATCGGTGAACATGTAGAAACCGTCGCCGCCGCAAAAATTCTCCCACTGCGCATTGGTGATTCCGCCCGGATAGGCCGAGTCGCCCATCCAGCACGCATTGTCCTGAAGACCGCCGTAGACATGAAACGGATCGGCGTCATCGACACTGACATGATAGAACTGCGAAACCGGCAGGTTGTTCGCTTTCCACCACTTGTTGCCGCCGTCCTTGGAATACCAGACGCCACCGTCGTCGCCCTCGATGATCTGCTTGGTGTCGAACGGATTGATCCAGACCACATGCACGTCCCCGTGCGTACCACCGCCTACGTTGGCGAAGCTCTTGCCGCCATCGAGGCTCTGGATCAACGAGAGATCCGGCTTGAACAGGCGGTCCGGGTTCTTCGGATCGACAATCAGGTTCGCGAAATAGAACGGTCGCCAGACCATCATCTGGCTCTTGTCGCGCTTGCCCCAGGTCTTGCCGCCGTCGTCGGAGCGGTACAGCGCCGAATCGACCGATTCGACCAGCGTGTAGACGATGTTCGGATCGGACGGTGCAATCGTGACCGCGATGCGGCCGAACGGCTTGGCGGGAAATCCCTTGTTCGCCGCTTCGGTGA
>JBAVZT010000104.1:0-8205 GCA_049588955.1 Rhodanobacteraceae bacterium
CCGACGGCAGGATCCTGATCGGCGGCGCTTTTGATCAGGCCGGTGGGCAACCGCGCCACGATCTTGCGCGGCTGAACGCCGATGGATCGCTGGACACGAGCTTCTTCGACCCGGACCTGCACAACGGCGCAGCATCCGGCACGGTATGGTCGATCGCGTTACAACCAGACGGAAAGGTCGTAATCGCCGGCGACTTCACTGAAATCGGTGCAACCGCACAGAGCTATCTCGCACGCCTGAGTGCGGCGGGCGCGCGCGACACCGGTTTCGCCGATCCGCAATTGTGCTGTCTCCCCGCGCGAAGCGTGGCACTGCAGGCAGATGGCAAGATACTCGTCGCAGGCTCATTTTCCCATGCTGGCGGCGCTACCCACTTCTACCTTGCGCGTTACTCCACGAGCGGTTCTCTGGACACGGCATTTCCGGCCGACGAACCACCCGGTCCTATCGGAAGCGGAATTGCGGTCGGGGCGGACGGCTCGATCTACGTCGATGGCGGCTATTTGACGACCGATAACATGAATACGCGGCTGGTATCGAAACTGTCGGCCAACGGTGCGCTGGTCAGTGCCTATGACGATCTGTCCAACGACAACGAAGCCAACACGTTCGTGCTGCAGCCGGACGGAAAAATGCTGGTCGGCGGCGATTTCCAATCGATCGCCGGGCAGCCCCGTCACGCGCTCGTGCGTCTAAACGCCGATGGCACACTCGATACGGGCTTTCGCGATCTCGCCTTCAGTCTCGACGCAACCCATCCGAACGGCACCATCTACGGCCTCGCTGCGCAAGACGACGGCAACGTGCTCGCCGTCGGCAATTTCACGCTTGTCGACGGACAACCACGCCAGCTCGCGGCACGTGTCGCAACCAGTGACTTCGTGACCAGCACGCTCGTTGTGCAAGGCTCCGGCAGCAACCTCACCGCCACCTGGTACCGACTGGGTGACGGTTCCGAGCTCGCGCAACCACCAGTCCTCGGGCATTCGACCGATGGCGTGAACTTCACCGCGTTCGGACCGATGGCACGTGTTGCCAACGGCTGGCAGGTGACGGCTCCCTACAACGTGCATGGCGCGCTGTTCTATCTGCGGGCAATCGGCACGACCCGCGGTGGCGCAGAGAACGGGTCGGTGGGGCAGGTTGCGAGCGAGCTCTATGCCAACGACACGATCTTTCATGGCGACTTCGAGTAGCGTGCTCGAGCCGGTGTCGCCGCCCAGTCGGCGCGCGGGTCGACAGCTAAACGGATTCCGGGGCGTCGGGCTGGCGCTCCGGACGCGCCGCGTCGAACGCGGGCAATGACGAACATTGCCGGCAGATGCGATCGATGGTCGGGTATGGAGCAAGATCGACTCCGAAGCGTTGCGCGTTGTAGACCTGGGGCACCAGGCAGATATCGGCGATGGTCGGCACATCCCCTTCACAGTAGATGCCGGTGCTTGGGTGATCGACGATGAGCTCCTCGAATGCGCGCAGACCTTCGGTGATCCAGTGCCGGCTCCAGCGCTCTCGCTCATCGCGCGGCAACTTGAACTCATGCTCGAGAAACTGCAACACGCGAAGATTGCCGAGTGGATGAACGTCGCACGCGATCAGCAAGGCCAGTTCACGCACGCGGGCCCGCGCGCGTGATTGGGGCGGCAGCAACGGCATCTCGCCCTCGTGTGTTTCGTCGAGGTATTCGATGATCGCGAGCGACTGCCGGATCACACGTCGACCATCAAGCAGTACCGGTACCAGTTCCTGCGGATTGAGTGCATGGTAGGCGTCGCCGTGCTGTTCGCCATCGTTGCGCACCAGGTGCACCGGCTCGAGTTCGTAGGTCAACCCCTTGAGATTGAGCGCGATGCGCACTCGATAGGCCGCCGTTGATCGCCAATAGCTGTAGAGCTTCAGCGTGTGGTTCACGATGCCGTTCCCCTACGAATCGTCAGGATAACGCGCAATGCGTTGTTCGATCGCCCCGAAAATCGAGCGCCCGTCGCGATCGAGCATTTCGATACGCACGCTGTCACCGAACGCGAGGAACGGTGTGCTCGACTCGCCGTCGCGCAATTTCTCGACCGTGCGCTGCTCAGCCAGGCATGAAGCGCCCTTGGAGGTATCCTGATTGGCGATGGTGCCCGACCCAACCAGCGTGCCCGCAACCAACGGACGCGTCTTTGCCGCGTGCGCAACGAGTTCGGCAAAACTGAACTGCATGTCGACGCCGGCATCGGCTTCGCCGAACCAGTTGCCGTTGATGAAGGTCAGCATCGGCAGATGCAGCTTGCTGCCGTGCCACATATCGCCAAGCTCGTCGGGCGTCACCAGTACCGGCGACAACGCCGAACGCGGTTTGGATTGCAGGAAACCGAATCCCTTGGCCAATTCACCCGGGATCAAGCCGCGCAGCGATACGTCGTTGACCAGGCCGATCAGTTGGATATGCGCGCCCGCCTCTGCCGGGCTTGCCGCCATCGGCACGTCGTCGGTCACGACGATGACCTCGGCTTCGAGATCGATGCCATAGTCTTCGCTGACTACCGGGATCGGATCGCGCGGGCCGAGAAAGCCCGCGCTGGTCGCCTGGTACATGAGCGGATCGGTGTAGAAACTCGCCGGCACTTCGGCGCCACGCGCCTTGCGCACGCGCTCGACATGCGGCAGATAAGCCGAACCGTCGACGAACTCGTAGGCACGTGGCAGCGGTGCAGCGAGCGCTTCCGGATCGAGAGCGAACGCGCCATCGGCGGTGCCCGCTGCCAGTCGTTCGGAGAGAGCATTGAGCCGTGGCGCGATATGCGACCAGTCGTCGAGTGCGGCCTGCAGTGTCGGCGCGACGCCAATCGCTTGCACCGCCGTGGAGAGATCACGGCTGACGACAATCAACGTCCCGTCGCGCCCGCCGGTTTTCAGGGAACCGAGTTTCATCGCGAGTCCTTATGTGGGAATCAGTTCGGCGACGTCGTCGTGCAGTGCCGCGACGCATGTACATCATGATGTCAATGCATCATTGCCCGAAGCGCCTCACAAGACCTTGCCAGCACTCCAAATAATCGTTCTGCAGGTGCGGCGAGTCGAGCGCCTGACGACTCGGATGAATCACCAGGCGGGTCTCGAACATGAACGCCATCGTGTCGCTAATGTGCTGTGGCTTGGTCGTGTCGATCGCTGTGGCCTTGTCGAAACTGGCTGCGTCCGGTCCGTGGCCGCTCATCGAGTTGTGCAGGCTCGCGCCGCCCGGCGCGAAACCGCCGGCCTTGGCGTCGTATTCGCCGTGAACGAGGCCCATGAATTCGCTGGCCACGTTGCGATGAAACCACGGCGGGCGGAACGTATGCTCGGCCACGAGCCAGCGCGGCGGGAAAATGGCGAAATCCACGTTGGCGGTGCCCGGCGTGTCGCTCGGTGAGGTCAGGACAGTGAAAATCGACGGATCGGGATGATCGTAGGAGATCGATCCGATGGTATTGAAACGGCGCAGATCGTAGCGATACGGCGCATAGTTGCCGTGCCATGCAACCACATCCAACGGGCTGTGGCCGATTCTTGCCGACCACAACTTGCCCTGGAACTTGGCGATCAGCTCGAAGTCGCCCTCGATGTCCTCGAAGGCCGCGACCGGGGTCTCGAAATCACGCGCGTTGGCCAGCCCGTTGGATCCGATGGGTCCCAGTTCCGGTAGTCGCAGCAAGGCACCGAAATTCTCGCACACGTAGCCGCGCGCCTCGCCGTCGGGCAGCTCGACGCGAAAGCGCACGCCGCGCGGTATCAGCGCGATCTGCTGCGGCTCGATTTCGATCACGCCGAGCTCGCTGGCGATGCGCAGCCGTCCCTGCTGCGGAACGATAAGCAGCTCGCCGTCGGCGTCGTAAAAAAATCGTCCCCGCATCTCGCGATTGGCGGTATACAGGTGGATACCGACGCCATGCTGCATCGCCGCGCCGCCGTTGCCGCCCATCGTGAACAAGCCGCCAACAAAATCGGTCGGGGCTTCGGGCAACGGCGGCGGATTCCAGCGCAGCTGGTTCGGCGGCGCCGCTGCCTCATCGAAGCGGTTGTGGAACGTGTCGTGGGACAAGGCCTGGAACGGCCAATGCACCGCGGCCGGCCGGATACGGTACAGCCAGCTGCGTCGGTTGGCGTGGCGCGGTGCGGTGAACGCGGTACCGGACAACTGCTCGGCATACAGCCCGTGCGCTACTTGCTGCGGCGAGTTGCGTCCGACCGGCAACGTGCCGGGCAGCGCCTCGGTCGCAAATTCGTTGGCGAAACCGGATTGGTAGGTAATGTCAGCCATGACCTTCGCGCTCAACTCCCCTCTCCCCGGAGGAGAGGGGTCACAGGACGCCGCGCTTGATCTGGTCGCGCTCGATCGATTCGAACAACGCGGTGAAGTTGCCTTCGCCGAAGCCGGGATTGCCCTTGCGCTGGATGATCTCGAAGAAGATCGGGCCGATGCAGTTCTGCGTGAATATCTGCAGCAGAAGTTTCTGCTTGGTCTCTTCGTCGGCGTCGATAAGAATCCTGTTTTTTGCGAGCCGAGGTACATCCTCGCCGTGATTCGGCACGCGCTCGTCGATGACTTCGAAGTAGGTATCCGGGGTGTCGAGAAACTGCATTCCGGCCACGCGCATTTGCTCGACCGTGCTGTAGATGTCATCGGTAAAACAGGCGATGTGCTGGATGCCTTCGCCCTTGTACTCGTCCAGATATTCGTTGATCTGACTTTTCGGATCCGACGATTCGTTCAGCGGAATGCGCACCATGCCGTCCGGCGCGGTCAATGCCTTGGATACCAGGCCGGTCTTGACGCCCTTGATGTCGAAGTACCGGATCTCCCGGAAATTGAACAGGCGTTCGTAATAGTCCGACCACTTGGCCATGTTTCCAAAATGCAGGTTGTGGGTCAGATGATCGACAAAGGTCAATCCGAAACCCTGCGGGTGACGATCGACGCCGGGCAGAAAATCGAAGTCGTTGTCGTACACGCTGCCGCGCGCGCCGTAGTGATCCACCAGGTACAGCATGCAGCCACCGATGCCCTTGATGACGGGCGCCGCGATCGCTCTGGTGTTTTCCTTCGGACCGATCGATTCGGCGCCGTTCTTCAATGCCTGCTCGCGCACCCACTCGGCCGGCTTGGCGAAGCGGATCGCAAAGCCCGCGGCGCATGGTCCGTGTTGCGCGGCAAAATCCGCGGCAAATGAATCCGGCTCCTCGTTCACGAGAAAATTGCAGTCTCCCTGGCGATACAGGGTGACTTTTTTTGCCTTGTGCCGGGCAACCGCCGTGAATCCCAGTTTCGGAAGCAACGCGTGCAGGCGTGCGGGATCGGGCGCGGCAAACTCGACGAATTCGAAGCCGTCGACACCCATCGGATTGTCGAACCGGACCGGCTGCATGCCGGCATTGGGTTGCGCGTTCATGTTTTTCTCCAAAATCGCAATCGCTCCGGTCATGGACGATCGCTCGATTATCCTTTATAGTTTCATATGTAACCTTTTGCAAGGGGCGACGCAACATGGTGGCCCACAATGCTCCCCTCGCGCTCGAGCGGTTTCTGCCGTACCGGTTGTCGATCCTTTCGAACAAGCTGAGCCGGGAAATCGCACGTGAATATCAGCAGCGCTTTGCGCTCTCCGTGACGGAATGGCGCGTAATTGCGGTACTGGCCCGCTTCGACGGCGAAGGACTCTCCGCGCGCGAGGTCGCCGAGCATACCGAAATGGACAAGGTGGCGGTGAGCCGCGCGCTGGCGCGTCTGGTAAGCGCGAAACGGGTGGTCCGCCGGACCCACGATGGCGACCGGCGTCGCTCGGTATTGCTGCTTTCGGCTCGTGGCTGGAAGATCCATGACGTCATTGCGCCGCTGGCGCGCGATCACGAACGCAAGGTGCTAGCGCAACTCGACGCCGAGGAACGCCGCGTGCTGCTGCGCATTCTCGACAAGTTGGCGCCGGTCTGAGCGACAAGTGTAGCGCAACGATGTTTCTGGTTTTTCGCATGTTGCTGCAGCCAATAGCGCGGGCGGCTGGGACGCGATCGTTCGCAGCCGCGGCGAGGCGCTTCACCTTACCCCATGCATCAACCGCGTGATCCACGGCGCGGCCAGCAGATAGACCAGGGCCACGGCCAGCCCCAGCACAAGCAACGCGCCATACACCTGTGCATAGCCGTCGATGCCGCTTTGCACGCCGGTCGTGGTCATCGCCGCGATCTGGCCGGTGAGGTCGTAGGACACTCCTATGCCGAAAAACCAGCCGCCCATTGCCAGCGATGCTTCCTCGGGCGCGGCCAGGCGGGTCACCATTGCATAGCCGATCGGCGACAGCGCCAGTTCGCCCAGGGTCTGCAACAGATAGCACACGGCCAGCGGCCACCAAGGCACGCGACTGTCAGCGCCGATCAGATGCGCCGCCGCATAGACCATGACGCCGTAGCTCAAGGCCACCAGCAACAGCCCGATACCGAACTTGCGCGGCGTGGAGGGATTGATTCCGCGCCGATCCAGCCACGGCCACAGCAGCGCCAGCAGGGGCGCCAGGATCAGGATGTACAACGGATTGGCGGACTGAAACAGAGTGAAGTCGAATGGTGCGCGCACGTAGTCTCGCGCGAAAAAGTTCAACGAAGTCGCACCTTGCAGGCTCAAGGCCCAGAACAACACCATCGCAACGAACAACAGCAGCATGGCGACATAGCGCTCGTTCTGCACACGGTCGCCACGGCGCACACCGCTGACGATGAAATACAGCACCAACAACGCCATCAGTGTATAGACTGCGACGTGCAGCAGGCCCGGATGCGAAAGCACCAACGCGGTCGGCCAGAGCAGCGCCAGCATCGCCAGCAGCACGATCTGCGTCGCATGTGCGCTGGCATAACGCACCATGTCGTCGGCGCTCGGCACGCGGCGATGGCGCCATTGGAAAACCGCAGCTCCCAGCGCCATACCGGCCGCAGCGGCAATGAACCCCCAACGATAGCCGAAGGCATGACCGATCCACGCTGCGCACACGAACGGCGCGATGAAGCCCCCGAGGTTGATGGCCAGATAAAACAGCGTGTAGCCGGCATCCCGGCGCGGATCGTCCGTGGGATAATTGCGTCCGATCAGAACCGTCAGCGGAATGCCCAGTCCGGCGGCCAGAACGAAAAACGCGAGTGCCAGTGTGAATCCCTCGCGACTTGGCCACGCCATCGCGACCAGGCCGATCGTGGCCAGCCACAGCGAAATCCGCAACGCGCGCACCTCGCCAAGCACGTTGTCGGCAACCCAGCCGCCGATGATCGCGGTGGCATAGGTGAGCGTGCCGAATCCGGCAACCATCAGATTGGCCTGTTTCAGCGCCTCGGCATTGGTCAGGTCGGCGAAAAAGGCCTGCGCGGCGTACGGCGCCAGAAACGCACGGAATCCGTAGAACGCGAAGTTGAGCCCGACCGTGACAACCAGCAACGTCCACAGTTGCCGCGGATGTCCCCAGCGGTCGCGATGACCCGGCTCGGCAGGGTGGGTGTCGGCCGGCGCGCCCATTACTCATCGGCCGACAGCCGAGCGTGCACCAACGACGCGGCGATGCGCCGGGTCACTCGCGCCGGCATGACCCGGTCAACGCACACCGTGCATGAGCTTGTTGATCAGCGGGGCGATCAGGAACAGGAACACTCCGGCAGCCAGCAGCAACCAGAAGCTGAACGTGAAACCGTCGAGCGCCGAAGCAACGGTCATGCCGTTCGCACCGCTGACATGACCCGCAAAAATCCCGGACAGATTGTTGCCGATCGCGGTCGAAAGGAACCAGCCGCCCATCGCGAGGCCGACGAAACGCAGCGGCGCGAGCTTGGTCACCATCGACAAGCCGATCGGCGACAGGCACAGCTCGCCGAGCGTCTGCAACACGTAGCAGAGCACCAGCGGCCAGAACGGGATGTGGCCGTCTGCGGTCGCGAGATGCGACAGCGCATACATGAGCACGAGGAATGCGAGCGCGTTGCCGAGCAGGCCGAGGCCGAACTTGCGAGGAATCGACGGCTCGATGCCGCGCTTGTGCGCCCAGCCCCAGAGCATTGCAACCAGCGGCGCGAAGATCACGATCGCGAGCGGATTGACCGACTGGAACCAGCCGGTCGGGAACACGAAGCCGCCCGCGCCGAACAGGTCGCGATCGACGATGTTCTGCGCGAGGAAATTGAACGAGCTTCCGGCCTGCTCGAAGA
>JBAVZT010000105.1:0-8323 GCA_049588955.1 Rhodanobacteraceae bacterium
ACGCAACGCGGAACGCAGGCCGGTGTTCAGCTGGATGATTATCCCGAACAATCTACCGAAGGATCCCGCTGCGCGCACGGCGGTGATGAAAGGCTGCGCCATCGATCGGCTGAGCTGGAAGGATCACTAGACCGGTCGTCGCCTAGTGACGGGTGCGGCGCCTAGGGACTCGGAGGGTCCCTGAGAGACGGCGAAATCGTGCATTGCGCGCACGCCGCAAAGGCCCGTCGAACTGGCCTATAATCGCGGCCCCCAAAAATTTCCGATCCCGGCGGGTGCGGATTGCCTGCCGGGAGTACGTCATTTTTTTCCGGAGTCCGCAATGAGCATCGATCAGCTTGAAAGTATCGCCCAGGCAATGGTGGCGCCCGGCAAGGGCATCATCGCGATAGACGAGTCCACCGGCACGATCCGCAAACGGTTCGACGCGGTGGGCGTGCCGAACACCGAGGAGAATCGGCGGGCGTATCGTGAAATGCTGCTGACGACGCCCAAGCTCGCCGAACACATTTCCGGTGCGATCCTGTACGACGAAACGATCCGTCAGGCGACCAGGGCCGGCGTGCCGTTCACCAGGGTGATGATGGATGCCGGCATCCTGCCCGGCATCAAGGTCGATATGGGTGCCAAGCCGTTGGCCGGCTTTCCGGGCGAGGTCGTGACGGAAGGGCTTGATGGTCTTCGTCAGCGCCTCGAACAGTACGTCGGCCTCGGCGCGAAATTCGCCAAGTGGCGCGCGGTCATCACGATCGGCGAGGACACGCCGAGCGGCACCTGCATCGAGGCCAACGGCCATGCGCTCGCGCGTTATGCGGCGTTGTGCCAGGAAGCCGGGCTGGTGCCGATGGTCGAGCCCGAGGTGCTGATGGACGGCGATCACGATATCGACGTGTGTTTCGACGTGACCGAAGCGACACTGCGCTCGCTGTTCGGATCGTTGTACGAACACAACATCCTGCTCGAGGGCACGATCCTCAAGGCCAGCATGGTGCTGGCCGGCAAGGATTGCCCGGAGCAAGCGAGCGACGAGGAGGTCGCCGAAGCGACGGTGCGTTGTCTCAAGGGCTCCGTGCCGGCGTCGCTTCCCGGCATCGTGTTCCTGTCGGGCGGTCAGTCGGACGAGCAGGCGACGGCGCATCTGAACGCGATGAACCAGATCGGTCCGCATTGCTGGCCGCTCAGTTTCAGCTACGGCCGCGCGATGCAGCAGGCCGCGCTCAAGCTGTGGAGCGAGGACATGCGCGCGAACTACGCCGAAGCGCAGGAAACCGTCGCGATGCGCGCGCGCGAGAATGGCCTCGCCGCGCTGGGCCAATGGAAGAAAGCCGCGTAGCGCTTCGATCCTAACCCTGCGCGGCCAGCCATTCGTCGTCCGATCCGTCGGTGACGCCTTCGAGCAGAAACGTCGACAGATAGCGCTCGCCGGTGTCGGGCAGCATGGCGAGCAGGACTGAACCGGCCGGCGCATCGGCGGCGACCTCCAGCGCTGCCGCAACGGTCGCGCCTGCCGAGACGCCGACGAACATCCCTTCCTCGCGCGCCAGCCTGAGCGCGGTATCGCGCGCGGCGTTGTCGTCAACCAACACGATCGAGTCGGCGATGTCGCGGTCGAGCACGGCAGGCACGAAATCCGGCGTCCAGCCCTGGATCTTGTGCGGCTGCCATTCCTTGCCGGACAGCAGCGCGGCGACAGCCGGTTCGGTTGCGATGACCTTGATATCCGGTCTGGCGCGCTTGAGGATCTGGCCGGCACCGGTCAAGGTGCCGCCGGTACCCCAGCCCGACACGAAATAGTCGAGTCGCCGACGCGCGAAGTCGATCAGGATTTCCGGTCCGGTCGTATAGCGATGCCAGGCCGGATTCGCCTCGTTTTCGAACTGGCGCGCGAGAAACCATCCGTGTTTCGCCGCGAGCGCGGCGGCCTTTTCGACCATGCCGGTGCCGCGCACCGCCGCCGGCGTCAGAATGACCTTGCCGCCGTACGCACGCATCAGCTTGCGTCGCTCGATCGAGAAGGATTCCGCCATCACCGCGACAAACGGATAACCGCGCGCCGCGCAGACCATCGCGAGCGCGATGCCGGTATTGCCGGATGTCGCCTCGATGACGGTCTGTCCGGGCTTGAGCGTGCCGCGCCGTTCGGCATCGAGAATGATCGCGAGCGCCAGTCGATCCTTCACGGAACCGCCGGGATTGAACGCTTCGACCTTCGCGTAGAGCTCGACGTGTTTCGGCGCGACCCGATGCAGCCTGACGATCGGCGTATTGCCGATGGTGTCGAGAATGCTGTCATGGATCATGGGAATCTCCGTGTGGTGGATTCTCGTGTGGTGGATTCTATGGACCAGAATACCGGATTACGGGCTTGCACCACGTTGCGCCAGCGCTGCGCGATACGCACGCGCCATCGCTGCGTCGAAACAGCAGAAAACGATCTCGTTCGGTTGTCGCGCGGCTGCCCGCCACTTGCAGGTTTCGGCAATCGCAACGGTGATGGCGAGGTCGACGGGGAAGCCGTACACGCCGCAACTGATCGCGGGAAACGCGATGCTGGCGATGCCATTGTCCGCGGCAAGATGGAAGGCGTTGCGGTAGCACGATGCGAGCACACCCGCTTCGTTCGCACGGCCGCCTTGCCACACCGGTCCGACCGTGTGGATCACGAAGCGTGCGGGCAGGTCGAATCCGGGCGTGATACGCGCCTCGCCGGTCGGGCAGCGTACGCCGGGGCGTTCCTCGGGAAGCGCACGGCAGGCTTCGAGCAGCGCATGCCCCGCTGTGCGATGGATCGCTCCGTCGACGCCGCCGCCGCCGAGCAGAGATTCGTTGGCCGCATTGACGATTGCGTCCAAGGACAACGTCGTGATATCGGCTTCGACGATTCGCATCCGATGATTATGGACGGGGCGGCAAGGTGGCGATAGCTGGGGGTCGGAGTCGGGGCCGGATTCGGCTTTTCCGCGATTCGCGGTTGCGACAACCCATGGCGATGGCGAAGCACCGCTTTGGCCGGCACTGGTTGACCTCGTCGCGGCGGATCGGACCCGAACGTCGGGGTGGCTTCTGGCGGAGACCTTGAAAAGTATGTGCCTAGGACATAATATATACGGCAATTATGGACACATCAGAAGGCATTTCGTTCGGCTACCTGTTGAACGATGTCACGCGCGAATTCCGCAAGCACTTCGACCGGCGCGCAACGCGTTTCGGATTGACCCGCGCGCAATGGCGCGCGCTCAAGGCAATCGGCCACCAGCAGGGTCTGAGCCAGAAGGCGCTGGCCGAAACGCTGGAAATGGAGCCGATACCGATCGGGCGCGTGCTCGATCGGCTGGCCGACGCGGGTTTCGTCGAACGCCGTGCCGACCCGCGCGACCGCCGTTGCTGGCGCCTTTTCCTGACGGACAAGGCGCACGCGGTGGTGGACGACATGGAAGTGATCGCGCGCGGTTTGCGCGTGGAAGCACTGGATGGCATCGAGCAAGAGGATTTCGACGCCTTTCTGCGCGTGCTGATCCGAATCAAGACCAACCTCGCTGCGCTCGACAGCGCAAACGAGCTCACTCGACCCGTGAAAAAGTCATGACCGAACGCCAGGAAAATCCCGCCGTCGCCGACCCCGCTGAACCGGCTGCCAAACCGCGGCGCCGGAAAATCGTCAACCGCATCCTGTGGATTGCCGGTCCCGCGCTGGTATTGGCGGTGGCCGGTTATTTCTACCTGCTCTCGGGGCGCTTCGCGTCCACCGACAATGCCTATGTCGGCGCCGATCAAGTCACGATTGCGCCGCAAGTCGCGGGCCGCGTGGTCGAAGTCGACGTACGTGAAAACCAGGCGGTCAAGAAAGGCGATGTGCTGTTCCGCATCGATCCGGAACCGCTCGAGATCGCGGTTGCCCAGATGCGCGCCCAGCTCGGCGCGATCGGCGATTATCTGGCCGCTTCACGCGACTCGTACCACTCGGCCGTAGCCGATCTTGCGTCCGCACAGAGCACCCTGAAAAACGACAAGCGGCAACTCGCGCGCATGAAACAGTTGCGGCAGAAGGGAGTGGTGCCTGAAAAGATGCTCGACGACGCCGTCAACGATGTCGGTGTGGCGCGCGGCGATCGCGACAGCAAGGCGGCAGCGGTGGCCAAGGCCAAGACCCTTCTGGGCGGTTCGGCGACAACGGCGCGCGAGGATCTTCCGGGCTACAAGGTCGCACTCGCGCAACTGGCGAAGGCCGAGCTCGATCTGCAGCACGCAATCGTGCGGGCACCGATCGACGGCGTGATTGGCAAGACCATGCTGCAGCCGGGTGATTTCCTGAACGTGGGGCAGGCGGCGATGCCGCTGGTCGCGAACCAGGTTTATGTCGACGCCAATTTCAAGGAAACCGATCTGACCCACGTCAAGGTCGGGCAACCCGCGAGCGTCGATGTCGATACCTATCCCGATCACAACTGGAAAGCCCACGTCGTCTCGATCAGTCCGGCATCCGGTGGGCAGTTCTCGATCCTGCCCGCGCAGAACGCGACCGGAAACTGGGTCAAGATCGTCCAGCGGATTCCGGTGCGCCTCGCCCTCGATGAAGCCGACAGCGACGGGCACATTCTGCGCGCCGGCATGAGCGCGGAAGTGGAAATCGACACCGGCCGCCGCAACTCGCCGCTCGGACGTCTGCTCGGCGATGGCGATTCCACCCGACAGGTTGCGCTGGGCCGCTGACTCGCCGTGCGCGTCCTTGCCGGCATCGAGCCGGATGCAGGTGATGAACCAGACTGACCCGACCCATCGCGAAATTGCCAACCTGCCGCTGCTGATCGCCTCGATCATGCTGGCGACGCTGATGCAGGTGGTCGACACCACGATTGCAAACGTCGCGCTGCCGCACATGCAGGGATCGCTCGCCGCAACGCAGGATCAGATCTCCTGGGTACTGACGTCGTATATCGTCGCCGCAGCGATCGCGACTCCCGCGACCGGCTGGCTCGCGGGCAAGCTCGGCCGCAAGCATCTGCTGACGATTTCCATCGCCGGTTTCACGATCGCCTCGATCTTGTGCGGCGTCGCCACGAGTCTCGATCAGATGGTGCTGTTCCGCCTGTTGCAGGGACTGTTCGGGGCGGCGCTGGTACCGATTTCGCAATCCACGCTGCTCGACTCGTTTCCGCGGGAGAAACATGGCGCGGCCATGGCGCTGTGGGGAATGGGCATCATGGTCGGGCCGATTCTGGGCCCACCGCTCGGCGGCTGGTTGACCGAGAACTACAGTTGGCACTGGGTATTTCTGATCAATGTGCCGGTAGGTGTGCTCGCCTTGTTCGGCGTGCTCGCCAGCATGCCCGCCGACGAGCATCGCCCGACACGCTTCGACTTGCGCGGATTCGTGTTTCTCGCGGTCGGCATCGCCGCAATGCAGCTCATGCTCGACCGCGGCAACGAAAAGGACTGGTTCGGTTCGATCGAGATCCAGATCGAGGCTGCGCTGAGCTTCCTGGGCCTGTATCTGTACTGGGTGCACTGGCGCATGCGCGAGAGTCCCTTCGTTGATCTGGGTCTGCTTCGGGACCGCAATTTCGGCATCGCCAACCTGTTCATCTTCGTGATCGGTGTCGTGCTGTTTGCAACCATGGCGCTGCTGCCGCCGTATCTGCAGACACTGATGGATTACCCGGTGGTGACGACCGGGTTGCTGCTGGCGCCACGCGGGGTCGGCACCATGGTATCGATGATGGTGGTCGGACGGCTCATGGCGCGTGGTATCGATCCGCGCGGCATCGTCGCGTCCGGCATCGTGCTCACGGCGTATTCGCTGTGGATGATGAGCGGCTTCTCGGCCGACATGCCGGCCGGCCCCGTGGTCAGTTCCGGTGTCGTGCAAGGTCTGGGTCTCGGCTTGATCTTCGTTCCGGTATCGACGCTCGCCTACGCGACCTTGCCGACGTCCGCGCGTACCGAAGCGGCCGGCATCTACAGTCTGGTGCGCAACATCGGATCGAGCATCGGCATCTCGATCGTGTTTACCCTGGTGGCACGCAACACGCAGGTCAATCACGCCGAACTCGCATCACGACTTACCCCGTTCGGCACGAACGCGTTGCCGCCCGTGTGGAATCCGGTCAACCCGGCCGGGTTGGCGGCGCTCAACGCGGAAGTGACGCGTCAGGCCGCCGCACTCGCCTATCTCGACGATTTCCGGATGATGATGTGGCTGACCGTCGCCACGCTGCCGCTGCTGCTGCTGTTCCGCATACCGCGCCGCGCTGCCGTCGTTACGCGCCCGCAACCGGTGGCCGCGGAGCATTGACGATTGCACGGCACTCACCGTCTTTCAGGACGCTTGCGGTGTATCGAGAAACCAGGCGACGACTTCGCCTTTCACCTTGACCGTCAGCGGATTGCCGTGACGATCACGCGTGCGGCCGACCGGCAGGCGCACCCAGCCTTCGCTGATGCAGTATTCCTCGGCATTGGTCTTGCGCTCGCCATTGAGGAGGATGCCGATGCCGCGTTCGAGCAGCGCCGCGTCGTGGTACGGACTCCTCGGATCGGCCGCAAGGCGATCCGGTGGTGTGTCGTCAGTCGGGTCGGTCACCGGGTCTCCTGATTCCCGTCGATGGTGCACAGCCGTTCGGTCCCGGGCCTGATCGCGGGGGCGACCCGAACCTGCGAGATATTGGGCCGGCTCTCTAGCCGGTCCTGGTCTTGAGCAGGTCGCGGATTTCGCCCAGCAGCTTTTCCTCGTTGGTCGGTGCGGGCGGCGCAGCGGGCTTCTGCGCTTCCTTGCGCATCATGCGATTGATCAGCTTCATCACCAGGAAAATCGCAAACGCGATAATCGCGAACTGGATCACCGTATTGATGAAATCGCCGTAGCTAATGGCAACTTCACCCTTGCCGTCGGCTCCGGCCGCCTTGAGTATCCATTTGTAGGCCGAAAAGTCGATACCGCCGATCGCGAGGCCGATCGGCGGCATGATGACGCCGTTGACGAGCGCCGTGACGATCTTGCCGAAAGCGGCGCCGATGACGACACCGATCGCGAGATCCATGACATTGCCGCGCATTGCGAACGCCTTGAATTCGGAAACGAAACTCATCCCTCACCTCCCGAGCTGATGGTCCTCTCAATACTCGCGCGCACCAGTGCGTGCGGAGTGAACTTTACCTGATCGCGCATCGCGTCGATGCATCACGCAAGTGCGCGGTCGATGGGATCAAACGATGCGACCGCGCAGGATCGCCACGCCTTCGAGTTCGGCGCGGAAACGATCGCCGCGTTGCAGCGCCGCGACGCCGGCCGGCGTGCCGGTGAAAATCAGATCTCCGGGCTTCAATTCGAACAGCTGCGACAGCTCCGCGATGATTTCACGTACGGCGAATATCATCTCGTCAATATCGGCCGACTGACGTTCGACGCCGTTGACATGGAGGCGGAGCCGCGCGCGTTTCGGATGCCCGACCGCCGTGGCCTGACGCAACGCCGACACCGGGGCAGACTGATCGAATGCCTTGGCGACGTCCCACGGGCGCCCGCCGGCCTTGGCGATCGCCTGCAGATCGCGTCGGGTCAGATCGAGGCCGACGCCGTAGCCGAACACGCAATCGAGCGCCCGTTCCACCGGAATATCGCGACCGCCGCTGGCCAGCGCAACGATCATTTCGACTTCGTGATGGAGCTCGCTCGTCGCCGGTGGATACGCCACATCGGCATCGTCGGTCACGATCGCATCCGCGGGCTTGCAGAAAAACAGCGGTTGCGCGCGATCGACGCTTGCCCCCATTTCCCTGGCGTGCTCGGCGTAGTTGCGGCCGATACAGTAGATGCGATGCAGCGGCATGCGTGCTTCACTGCCGTCCACGGCCAGCGTCGGAACCGGAACTGGATCAAACAACAAAGGCATAGGGTCCCTGACCAAAAGGTGCGGACGGGAATATCCGCTTCCCGACTTTCGCGAGCATGGATGATCGCAGGGACGGCGAAAAGTGCCGACAAGAGTCCTCTCATTCCCGACCCCTGCGATCTGGGCGATCGCAGGATCCTGGAAAACCATGACACTTGTCACGCTGCCCGGCTGATCCCGGGTTCTTGCGTACCTCCTGCCGAACGGCCAGTCTATGGCAGACTTGAACGGATATTCTGGGCTGCGGGAAACCCGTGTGGAAAAATCCGACCTCCTGCATGAGCTGCGCATCGACCGCAGGCACCGCGACGATGGCGACGGCCCGAAGCGCTGGCCGTGGGTACTCGGCGGCATCATCGTGCTCGCGATCATCGCGGCCGGCGCTGCCTGGGCGCTTGTCGGCGCGCGGCGCATCGAGGTGCAGGCGGCAACTG